>CAJWMA010000165.1 GCA_913042995.1 uncultured bacterium
GCTGAATCAAGGCTCAGCCCTCGAACCAGCTGCGCCTTCGGCAACTCAATCTGGAACCACATGCCGGGCTGCATGGGCGTATTGGTAGCCCAGCGCGAAGCCGGATTTCCATCAATGGATGAGCGGGCAGCATTGCCTCCGTGGCTGGCGCTCAGCTTCCACTTCGAAGCACCACCGAGCCGGGGATCGAACTCCAGGAGCTCGGCGAGCGTCCAGGGAGTCGTTCGCCCGGCTCCGGCGCTTCGAGCCGAGGCTACATCCTCTTTCGAGACATAGGGGGCCTTGTTCCCCCAGGTGTTCCTGGTGTAATTCAGAGCCGCCGCGATCCAGGCGTCATCATTCGAGCCCATCGGCACCATCTGCTCCTTGTACTCCTTGCCATCCACAGGCCCCTGTAATCCATGCAGGAGAATCCGGACAGCCCTGCTCTTCTTGCCGAGAACCCGGGGAGAACCGGCCAGCGGCGGAGCCCGCATCTTTTTCTTATCCTCCGGCACTGGAGCTCCCTTGCCATCCTCTCCATGGCAGGTCACGCAAAGGGTTCCATAAACAACATGCCCCTGGGCGTAGGACCTGCCGAATTCTTCGTTCGCCTTGCGCAGCGCCTCTTCGCGACGCCGCAGCTCTCTCTGCTGGACAAGACGGGCCTTGAAGCCGCGCAGGATCGACTGCACTGCATCGCTCTTCTCGTGTCGATCGAGTGCGGCCCCGGCCAGGCTCTCGAGCTCAACGAGGGCGGTATACTGGGCCGAGAGAATGACCTGGATCGTCACGTTGGGGTCAGCATCCTTCACCAGTTCCCCAAGGTCGGCGATCACGTCCTTGTCCTTCTCCACCATCAGAGGCTCACTGATGCGGATCGCGCCCGCCCGCACCCTGGCGTCCTTGTCTGAGAATTTTTCCCGCAGGAGTTCCTTGTCAATAACGTCCATACCCTCAAGGGTCCAGAGCGCCTGCAGCCTGCTGAGAGGTGCGGGGTCCGAACGTGCCAGCTTCTTCAGAGCGGGAACCACCGACTCATCCCGGCGAATGATGATCAGCTTCTGAGCTTCATCTCTCCACCAGCCGTTGGGGTGCGAGAGGTAGCTGACGAGCGTGCTGGTCTTCTCATCGAGCATGCGGGGCCTCGGCCCGGGTTTGAACTTGTCGTGAACGACCCGGTAGATCCGCCCCTTGCCGATATTCTTGTCCAACCCGTAGGCGGACACCACGCCCCTCAGGTAGGAACCCCGGCGCACCCAATTACCTTCCTGGATGATGCCCCGGTACATATCAAGGATATAGAGACAGCCATCAGGGCCTGTCTTCGCCGCCAGCGGCCGGAAGTTGGGATCCTTCGTGGCGATGAATTCCCGGCCCTTGTAGGCATTCACCAGCACGGTCTTGCCCGCCACGTTGGTGATCTTCGCCCGGCGAACAAGCCGCCCTACAGCCTCGGGAATGAACAGATCGCCGCGCATATCCTCGGGCAAGCGATCGCCTCGATAGACGCCCTGGCCACCGCAGCCGGTGAAGTTATTCAGCGTATTGTTCGCTCTCACTCGACCACGCCCGCCCTGGACATCCGGCACATCGTCAATCGGAAACACCTCCCGGAAGCCGGGCGCCAGCTCTCCGCCCATACGAATCCGGCCGTAGATCATGGGCTGCTGAAAATCCATAGCCGGCTGCTCACCGCCGGCGGTGGAGTAATAGACCTTCCCGACATCATCATGGGTCAGCCCCCACTGGCCCGACCCTCCGGGCAGGCTGTGGCGCTCGACCTTCCCCCGGGTAAAACGATAGCGATGGTTTGAATAGGTCGTGTAGATCCAATTGTCGATATTCCAGATCAGGCCGCTGGGCTGATGCTCGAGGTTGCCGCCTCTCCCCCCGCCCTTGTGCCAGAGCTTCTTCTCATCCGCGACCCCATCTCCGTCATGATCCGAATAGGCCCAGAGATCAAGCGTGTTGGTCTCGCGAATGATGACCTCCTTCTCCAGCGGCAGGATCATTCGCGGCAGAACAAGCTTGTCGACAAAGACCGAATGCTTATCCATCCGGCCATCCCCATCGGTGTCCTCCATGCGGACAACCCTCGAGATCGGGCGAAACTGGTCGCGGCCATCGATTTCCTGCATATAGGTCCGCATCTCCGCGACGTACATGCGTCCGTTGCCGTCCCAGGCCAGCGCCACGGGCTCCTCGATCATCGGCTCGCACGCCACCAGCTCCATCCTGTAGCCGTCGGCGACCACGAAAGATTTCAGGGCATCCTCGGGCGACAGCATGGGCACCTTGTAAGGCTTGAGCTTGTCGCCTCCTTTGACCGGAACACAAAACAAGAGACCAAGGCAAAGGCATATGACAGAGCGGAGCGGACACTGGAAGGTCTTCATCTTCTCACCTCGTTTGACCGTGTGTTTTCGTAGCAAGTGGACAGCATTCTGACCTGATCACTCCCTGTAGACAAATCTTTCCCGGGCAACTTTGGCTCCCCAGTTAATAGCCCCTGCCCTTCCCCGCCCGGGTTAGAATATTCGTCCGGTTGAAATCACACGAGTCCATACACTCCCAGGAGAAGATCATGCCCAGCGACAAGAAAAGTAAGCAACTCACCCGCAGACAATTGCTGGGCTCCACCATCGCCGCCACCGGAGCCCTTGCGGCGGGAGGCGCCGTCCTTCCGGAGCACGGGCCCCGGCTGAATGCCGCGGTTCCCTCCGCCCTCGAGGGGGACACCAGGGTCATCCTCTTCCAGGGCGACTCGATCACCGACGCGGGCCGCAACCGCCGCCAGGCCGGCCCCAACAACGCCAGCGCGATGGGACGCGGCTACCCCTTCCTGATCGGCTCCTGGCTGCTGGCCACGCGGAACGATCCGAACCTGAAGATCTACAACAGGGGGATTTCCGGCCACAAGGTTCCCGACCTCCAGAAACGCTGGCAGAAGGACACCATCGACCTGAAACCGGATGTTCTCAGCATCCTGATCGGCGTCAACGACATCTGGCACAAGCTGGCCGGCCGCTACGACGGCACCGTCGCGGACTACGAGAAGGGCTTCAATGAGCTCATCGAACAGACCGCCAAGGCTCTGCCGGAAACACAGATCGTGATCTGCGAACCCTTCGTCCTGCGCTGCGGAGCGGTCAACGACAAATGGTTCCCCGAATTCGACAAGCGGCGCGCCGCCGCCAGGCGGGTCGCCGAGAAGGCCGAGGCTACCTGGGTTCCTTTCCAGGAGACATTCGACAGCGCGGTGAACGACGCGCCCGCGAATTACTGGGCCGGAGACGGAGTTCACCCCTCGATGGCGGGACACATGAAGATGACGATGGCCTGGCTCAAGGCGCTCAGAGACGGCTGAGATGCTTTTCAGAGCGGGGCGCTCCGGCGGATCAGCAGCTGGCTATCAGCAATTGCTGTAAGACTCGCAGAGAAGCCCATCGTCTTCTCCCTCAGGATCGGGAGCACAGCCGTTGCCAAGCAGGCCGCCCTCGGGGAGCGCATCGCCTCCGCCAAAGAGAAAGGTAAGGATGTTGATCCCGTCGCTCAGTCCCAGGGTGCCGTTGTTGTCGGCATCTGCGGCATCCATACATCCCGGAGCGGGACCGCCGAGAAACATCCAGGTCAGGAAGTTGATCGCATCGGTCACCTCCAGGGCGCCGCTGTCGTTCACATCTCCACGCAGGAAACCTGTAAAGGGAATCTCCAGCTTGCCGTGAACGAGTGAGGATGGCGCCCCTCCGCCGCCCCCGACCTCGATCTGGATACCCACCGCGGGGCTGTCAGGAACCGGGCGCAGCTCGTCTGCGACAAACCTGACCATCGTTCCTCCCGGAGGAATCTCACCAACACGGTAGGTAAGCCTGGCGAGCGAATTGAATCTCTCTGCCTCGAGATGCGCCGGCGCGACAAAGGAAAGGACGACAGCGGAAATAAATCCAACCTCGGACCCCTGCTCCGACCCGACAATCTCTGAATAATTGTAGAATGGCGCAACCGCGCGATCGGCCGCATCTGTACCACAGATAAAACCCTCGAGGTCGTCGGTGCAATCACCCTCAAGCAGCGTCAAGACCGCGGGATCATGCCGCAGGCCATAGCTCCAGCTCGTGACGCCCTCCGAACGCGTATCGAGAAATACCGTGGCTGAAAGATCCTGCCCCACACCCTCAACAACCAGCACGGCTTCGTTGTTCTCGTCCCACCTGAAGACCAGGCTGTCGGGAACGCAGGTGTTGTCGCCTTCGCAGAAGGTCTCGACATTATCCTGGGTATTGTCCTGGGCGTCGAGCGGCGCACAAACACCGGCAATCACCAGGAGAAGAAGAAAAGACAGGCTTCTGCAGGGCGATGCCGCCGCGCAGGCAAACTGGAACAGTGAAGGAGTTTCTTGTGACTTCATACTTAATATTAACAGCAAACCGCGAGAATCGCATGAAAAGGCGATTCAGGCCGTTCCTGACCATTTTAACTGAATTTTTTCGGACCTCGTTCGACTTGACTGATTATAGCCTCAGAATATGAAAACCCCTCAAAAATGGTGTTGGTAATTTCCAGCGTTATCCCCTGACGCCGGGAAGATCGTTTTAGAGCAGTTTTACAGCACAGGAGTGAAGAATATGCTGTTTCGAACAGTTGTTGGAGTATTGGTGGTCCCTTTTCTTTGTGGTTGTGTCTCTTACGAGGAATACAGAAGCCTGCAGGATGATCTCTCCAGGTCGAAACGGAACACTAACGACATAATAACCCAGTACCAGCGCGACCTGCTCCACCGCCGGAAATCGCAGAAGGAAAACTCTTCCCGTAACGAGGCGCTCCGGGGCGAGGTAGCGGACCTGAAAAACCAGCTGCTGCTCGATAATAAAAAAGAGGAGCCCGAGGCGCCTGGGGGCATAAATTTTGAAAAAGAAGATCTGCCCACGGGAGCGAAAATAGAATCGGGTGGTCTCAGCCTGGGCTCAAGCCTGTTGTTCCAGCCGGGGCAGGCCAGCCTGAAAAAACATCAGCTCGCTTCCCTCGACCAGGTGGGAGATCTTCTCAAAGGAAAATACGCCTCCTACGAGGTTCTCATCGAAGGCCACACCGACAACCAGCCCCTC
The DNA here is from genome assembly GCA_913042995.1 of uncultured bacterium. GTDB lineage: Bacteria > Planctomycetota > UBA8108 > UBA8108 > UBA8108 > UBA8108. Next base: position 5,088 of record CAJWMA010000165.1, read on the forward strand.
AGAAGCACCCGGCAGCTGTTTGAATACAATATCGCCCTCGGCACCGCGCGAGCCTCCAATGTGTTCAAGTACCTGAGCAAGCGTCACAGCATTCCCGAGAAACGCTTCCAGGTCATGAGCTACGGCATGTCGCGGCCGCTGAACGAACAATCCGCCAGCACCGAGCAGGGCCGGCGCGAAAACCGGCGCGTCGTATTCCGCCTGAAGCGGCGCATCCACTGACGAGCGGCAGCGAAGGCCTCACTCGCAGACCGGCGAGCTCCGAACGCAGCCCATCGCATCCTCTGTAGTATCTTCCCCGCAATCGCTGCCCGGGTAGCCCGGGCTTGTTGGAGAAGGGGGCTGCGGGACGACTCCGCCCGTAAACAGCCAGCTGAAAAGAATGATGGCATCCGTGATCTCGATATTCCCGGTATCGTTCGCATCAGCGGAATCCATGCACGCCGGCTCAGCCCCGCCAGAGAACAGGTAGAGCAGCGGCACAACCCCATCCGTCAGGTTGATCGCGCCATCGGAGTTCGCATCTCCACGCACAAAACGCTCGCCGGACGGCTCCCGGCAGGAGGCCGCGTCGGAACAATCGGAGTCCGCGCAATCGATGGAACCGTCGAGATCATCGTCTTCGCCGTTGCCGCAATCCTCAGGCGTTATCTCCACCCCCAGCCCAATGACCGTCCGGCAGACACTGTCCTCCGCCGCATCATCGCAACGCCGGGAGTCATCCGCCGACACCGTCACGTGATACACGCCCTCATCCCGAAGGACGATACCGATCCTCCCCGGCGCCCGGGGGCCGATGACGAGCGGCTCGCCACCCTCTGCGGCAACCGTGATGGTCACCATCGGATTGTCGCCGCTATCATCCTCGGCTGTAATGCTCAGGTAATGAGATGGGCCGAAACGGCTGCCGGTAGCCTCCACCTCCACGCCGGTGCAATGGGTGTCGGCGTAATCCGGATCCCCTTCTACCGGACAGGGTGGCGGGCCCTTGCCCTCGAACGACCCCACCCCATCATCCAGGATAGCGAAGATGTCATCCTCGGTCAGGACCTCGTCCCAGAGTCCCACGTCATCGAGCTCTCCCGCCCATCGGTACTGGTCTCCCATGTCCCCGCCCCCGCCGATGTGAAGCGCCCGGAACACATCAGTAACCGGCGCGTAGCCCTGGTCCGTAGAGCTGGCCTCCAGCATGCCGTTGATATAGAAGTTCTTCTCCTGGGTCTCGGCGTCGAACGAGATGGCCAGGTGCTGCCATTCTCCCTCTTCAACAGGAAGTCCCTGCAACGAATCCCAGCCGTCCATAGCGCTCTCGCCATCGCCCGTCCAGAATTGCCATATGTTGGCGGGATTGTTGTAGATGATGAACCCGTCGAGGTTCCCGCCGCCCGCGACGATGCCATCGTAGCGGGTGGTGATGGGCGATCGGAACCCGGCGCCGCCGACCGGTCTCGCCCAGAGGGTAATCGTAAAGCTCTCGGGGTTGAGCTCCGGAGCGAAGACGACACTGATCGCGCCGTTCTGGAAGCTTGCCGCGCCGTCGGTGTTGTCGTTCGCGCCAATAGCGCCATAGGTGACCCCGCCGGTCTCAAGGCCATCGAAACCTCCGACGATGTCCTCGCCTGAGTCATCCAGCGGCCAGTGAGCCACCAGGTCTGCGTGCAGCGGCGACAGAACAGCAAGCAGAAGGGGGAAAACGATAACCAGCGAAAGCCCGCGCATGAGACCTACCTCCCTTGACCCGTAAATTTGATCGACCCTGTCCCACCAGAGTACAGCAGAGGTAGACGGCATGAAAGAATCAACCGGCCGGGTAAAAAGCGGCCGCCTGGCATCTCCCCCGCCCATCATCCGCGCCTGGTCACGCCGACTATTCCATCGTGGTGAAGTTATAAACGAACAGGATATAGATGCCGAGCGGGACACCCGGAGCGTAAGACCAGGGGGGCTCGACTCCCACGGATTTCAGCCACCATTGCCCGGCGGCGGCCAGGATCGCGCCCACGATGATGTTCTGCCTCACCTGCTTGCTTTTGGATTTGTAGCGCCGCTTTTTTTCTTTTTCTTCTTCGCCGCAGGATTCAGATGCCACTGCTTCGCCTCCTCTTCAAGCTCTTCATCGGTTTTCCTGCCCTGCTCCTTTACCCAGTTCTCCCAGCTGCTCTTCAGGCTGGACAGCCAGATCGCAATGGCGAAGCTACCCGCCCCGCAGGTCACAAAGAAGCCGGCGACAAAACGCATCCCCTCTTCCCGTTGCGGCGAGTCCGTGAAATAGATAACAAAGGACAGAACGCCGACAAGCAGCAGGAGTACACCGAGCCCCCACCAGGCCGGAACGATACAGCCAAGCCTGGAGGAATGGGTCATTCCGTAGACGCAGTTCAGCAGCCCACCTTCACACCGGTCGCACTTCAGAATCGGAGGATCACCCGGCTCGCTGCCTGGGATCTGCGTGTATGAGGAATGAGCGCGGCACTTTTCGCACCAGGGACGATTCTCATCGGGCTTGAGGGGATTGTGTTTCATACGGAGCCTGGTCACGCCGACTATTCCATCGTGGTGAAGTTATAAACGAACAGGATATAGATGCCGAGCGGGACACCCGGAGCGTAAGACCAGGGGGGCTCGACTCCCACGGATTTCAGCCACCATTGCCCGGCGGCGGCCAGGATCGCGCCCACGATGATGTTCTGCCTCACCTGCTTGCTTTTGGATTTGTAGCGCCGCTTTTTTTTCTTCTTCTTCTTCGGCGGAGGATTCCGATGCCACTGCTTCGCCTCCTCTTCAAGCGCTTCATCGGTTTTCCTGTCCTGCTCCTTTACCCAGGCCCTCCAGCTTCTCCGCAGCCTGTACAGCCTGACCAACATAGCAAAGCAACCCGCTCCGCAAACCCAGAAGAAGATGGCGACAAATGGCGCGTAAGGGTCTTCCGAGCCAGGGCTATCCGTCCCCGGGGGCCCTGCGAAGATGGCGCAGCCCATAAGAATCAGGAGCACACCGAGTACCGGCCAGCCCCGAACGCCACAGCCAAGCCGGGAGGAATGAGTCATTCCGGCGACGTTGATCAGCATCTCGCCTTCACACCGGTCGCACCTCGGAATCTCATCGTCACCCTGCCCATACCATGAGGTATGTGCGCGGCACTTTCTACACCAGGGGAGCTTCTCATCGGGCTTGAGGGGATTGTGTTTCATACGGCTCCTGAAATGGGCAG
>CAJWMA010000166.1 GCA_913042995.1 uncultured bacterium
CGGAGCGTCTTCCGTACTTTCCGCGCCGTCTTCGACTGGAGGGTCGCGGAACAGGAGTCCGAAGAGCGCCAGGACAACAGCGGCCATGCCGGCCGGCCACATCCAGATGGTCTTCCAGTCGGCGACATCATCTATGGTGTTTCCGGCCTTGATTTCCCCGGCGATCTGGGCACCGATGAACATTCCGGCTCCCAGGGTCACGAGGACAAGGAAGCCCTGGGCGGATCCGCGGATCTCCTTGGGAGCGACCTTGTCGACGTAGATCTGGCCGGTGACGAAGAAGAAGTCGTAGCAGATGCCATGCAGTATGACTCCGGCCAGGAGCATCGAGGTTACCGGGCTGGCGGGATCAGCCGCGCCAAAGGCGAACAGGGCGTAGCGGGCCGCCCAGGCCAGCATGCCCACCAGGAGCATCTTCTTGACTCCGAGACGAGCGAAGAAGAGCGGCATGAGAACCATGAAGAAGATCTCGGATATCTGTCCAAAGGTCATCTTCAGGGTCACCCCTTCAACTCCCACATCGGCGAGACACGCGGCGGCGAAGGCGTAGTAGAAGGAGAGCGGTATGCAGATGATGAACGAGCAGATCATGAAGATCGCGAAGGATGGGTTTCCCAGCAATTGGATCGCGTCGATGCACAACACGTCCCGGGCGGTCACCTTCTTGCCGGCGGAGGCGGGGGGAGTGTTGGGCATGGTGAAGCAATAGAGCCCGAGGATGACCCCCGAGATGGCGCCCAGCTTGAACATCCAGACCGCGGATTCCCGAATGACACCGGTGGCATCAAGAGCCGCAAGGGTGATCAGGAAGCCTCCAGCGATCCAGCCGATGGTTCCCGCTACCCGGATCCAGGGGAACTGCTTCTCGGGATTGTCCATCTTGTGGAAGCACAGGGTGTTTGAGAGGCCGAGGGTCGGCATATAGCAGAGGAAATGGCCCAGCAGCAGGCCGTTAAAGGTCGAGGGATCCGGGTTTTCCCCGAGAGTGCTGACTCCAGCCGCCCACAGTAGCGCTCCGCCAAGAATATGAAGGACCCCGAGAACCACCTGCGTGGCAAAGAAACGGTCGGCGATCATGCCGACGATAAAGGGTGAGATCATGGCAGCCAGCGGCGCCATCGAGTAGGTCGTTCCGATGTCATTCCCCGTCCACCCCTCCAGGCCGCTGAGGTAAGGGCCGGCGCTTACATACCAGACGCCCCAGAAGAAATACTGGATGAACATCATCACCCAGAGTCGGCCGAATAGGTTTGGAGACATGGTTTTTCTCTCTTCTTGGCTGGAGTGGTGAAATCGATCTCGGAGTTATCGTAGGAAACTATTCGTTCGCTGTCGATGGGGATTTCCCGGTCGGCGGTCTATACGCACGTGCTCGCGTGTTGAATTCCTCCGGGCAGGGCATTGGCTGCAGGCCTCTTTTATTTCATAATGCGCCGTCACGCTTCGGCCGTTCAGGCTGGAGCTCACAGCCGGTTTTCAGCAAGGAGCCCGAGAAAAGATGCCCCTGGTACTCGACTACGATTCGACGATGAAACTGTATGAGCGCTGCGGCGAGAAGAAGATCGTCATGGCGAGGATCGGCTACAGCGATCAGGACCAGATCCAGGGTATCGTGCGCGGCGCCGCCCGGTTCGCTGAAGACCACGCGATCGAGAGCCTGCCGATGGGCATCTTCTCAACCGTCGGCCACTACATCCTCCAACAGCTGCCGCGCTATCTCGATGCCGGCCACGAGCTGCCCGCCGATGGAGGTGATCCGGCCGCCTACCACCGCCGCTGTATCCGCAACGCCCGTCTCGCCGTCAACTTCATGAGCATCCTGACCGAGGAGGGGGATGAGGACTTCGGCCGGGTGGCGATCACCCATCACTACGACCACGGCCATCACACCCTTCCCGGGGGGGTTCTTTCCGAGAACGAGCTGCTGCGCCAGCCGGAATTTATCGATCTCTTCTCGAGCGTCATGTTCGACGACACCCACTCGCCGTTTGAGGACAACTGCCGAAACTCGGCGGATTACCGCGCTTTTCTCGAGGCCGAGGGACGCAAGAAGGTCCTCGAGGGTTGCCTCGAGGAGGTCGCCGCCGGCGGCGACGGGCTCGATGAATCAGCCTGCACCAACCCGGACCAGATTGAGCAATTCCTCGAGCGCACCGGCTTCGAGCTGGTGGTTCCGAACATCGGCACCGAGTCGATCAACGCGCAGCAGGTCGGGGTCCAGTGGCAGGTACTCGAAGAGATCGACAAGCGCGGTATCGGGCCTCGCCTGATCGTACACGGCTTCAGCTCCATCAAGGCGCTCGAGGTTGAGCAGCAGCGCCGGCTGGGGCATCTCGGCGTCGTCGGCATGAACGCCTGGAGCTACATTCCCCAGCACATCGGCCCACAGCTGCTGGAGCGCTCGGCGAAGATCCTGTCGAACCACGACGAGAAGTTGCGCTACCCGGTCGATTTTGATGACGAGGGCCAGCCGGTCTATTCAGAGTCCGATGATGCCAACGTCTTCTTCGGGCCGGTGCTCGACCAGGTGAGGGATCTAAAGGTCCGCCTGATCGCCGACAGTGTCTACGAGATTCTCGGTAACCTCGGCTATGCCGCCTTTGGCGCGGATGCCTCCTGAGCTTCCGATGCCGGCATCTTTTCCGGATACCCGCTTGTAGAAACCTTTTGCCGGAGACGCGCTGTTCTTCTCGATGGCGATCTCTGACTCTTCCTTGAAGAAGCCTCCGAGGCGTTCGCAGAAGCCGGAGAGGATCTCTATATCGAGCGCCTCAAAATTCGAGCGCTTCTCGATGTAGATCAGCCCGATCACCTCGCCGGAAACAGTGACGGGCGCCGCCGCGTACGCGCCGCCGTTCTTCGCATGCTCGTCGGCGGCCCGGGCCGGGCGTTTGCGCCAGCCGGGGTTCGCTGTGTCGATAACAGAGTCGAGGAATTCGTTGGGGAGCTCTCCCGGTTTTCCGCCCGCGCCATGGAACTGGCGCGCCTCGAAGTTCAGCTGGGCGAGGCGCTTGACCGTCATCGCGGCATGGTCGACCCGGAAGGCCGCGAGGAAGCCGGCCTCCAGGCGGTCGGCCAGTCTGCCCAGGTACAGCTCAAGGTTGGTCTCACCGGCGGTGCCGCCATCAAGATCGGCGCAATCCGCGGAGACCACCTCCCGCGCGGCGGCGTCGCGGCGGGCGAGCTCCCCGGGCGAGCTCTTTTCCAGGCTCGTGACTGTCATTCTCATCTGATAGCCTCCGAGGCTGATCGCGTCTCCGTCTTCGAGCCGCGCTCTCTGGACCTTTTCGTTGTTGACCAGGGTTCCGTTCTGGCTGTGGAGGTCTTCGATCCAGAGGCCGGAGTCTTCGAGCGAAAGGCTCGCATGATGCCGTGAGACTCTTCCGTCTGGAATCACGACCTCGGCCCCGAGATCTCGGCCGGCAAGAACGGACCGTCCCTCGTGCAATTCGAGACAGAACACTCTGTCGTCGGCAGCAGTGAGGCTGAACTCGAGGGTCTCCACCTGGTGAGCTGGACTCATCTCCTGCTTCTCCGGCTGTGACGGGCCGTCGGTCTGCTTGTTCTCTTCAAGATCTTTTCTCTCCACCAGCGCGCCTGACGCTTCGCTCCCAGACTACAGCAGGAGAGGCCTCTTCCTCAAGCACTAGTGGACGCGTGCTGTACAGAAGGTTGAACCGTACGCGGGAGAGAGAGCCCCGGGATTGTGGGAAACGTCCTAAGGGAAGCTCTGTTAACTGTTTGCGCCCGAGGGGGGCGGCCCCGGTTTCTTCGCGGCCCTCTTGTCAGCGCCTTTTCCCGTTTTTCGTCCGGGCTTGAACCGGGGAGGTCTTGCGGGAATCTCGATCGCGAAGACCGTTCTTCCGGGCCAGTTCTTTCCCTTGCCCCTGTCTCGGTCGCCTTTACTGCCGATACCATCCCCGAGCCGTTCGCTCTCAACCTTGAGCCGGCCCTTATGCCAGGAGATGTTCTGCTGCGCGTCTTTGAAGCTGATGGGTCCGGAAGATTTCTTTCCATTCTTGTTTTCTTCGGCTTCTTTCGCCGCGGGCGGGATAAAGAGCTCCCGCCGGTCGCGGCCGTTGAGGAAACGGCCGATGACATCGAAGCTGAAGATCAGCCTCCCGCGAATTTTCTTATCCCGTCGAATGGAAACGACAATGGAGGGGCTGTCGTTCTCAGGATTCGGCCTGGCCATGTCCAGGGTTCGAGAAAGGATACAGTCAAATACATCTTTGAGCTTGCCGCGGTCGGCTTCCATCATCAGGCGCTCGGGCAGGCCATCTGTGCCGAAGGTGATGTCGCGGCCGCTGCCGAGCTCCCGCATGGGCTCCAGGCAGGTGTCGAGCAGCTTGCGGACGTCAAAGCGCTGCAGCCGCAGGGGGCCGCTGGGTTTTACCTTCTTCATCTTTTCTTCGTAACGTGAGAGCTCCCGGCGTTTTGATTCGAGCGAGGCCAGGAGGTAGCGGTCGCAGAGTGAGCGCGCGGCCTTCAGCAGCAGGCCGCAATCTTCCTCTGCCGGCGTGAATTTTCCATCCGCCCCTGGGGGGCCGAAGGCGAAGACCAGCTCGAGGCCTTTGCCGGTCGCTGGAGAGGCGATGAAGCAGCTCTTGGTGAGCAGATCTTTCCAGCCGTCCGGGCTGGAGGGGGTGGCCTGGAGGGCGCCGATGAGCGAGGATGGAGCCTCGAGACCCTGGCTGGAGTTCTCCACCGAGCCGTCCACGCCGGCGGCGAGCTGTTCCAGGTCGAGCCGCATGACCGCATTCTCCGAGCGGAGACTGACCTCCTCTTCGCCTTCCTGCGGGAGCCCGTCCTGGCTCAGGAGCTGGAGAGAGGTTCCGGTTTTTCCGATCGATTCCGGCAGCCTGCCGAAGACGGTGAGGAACTCGATGCCGAGGGTCCGGCGGATCCGGGCGGTGGCGGAGTCCAGCCAGTTGAGGATGGGGCCCCGCCTGAAGGGAATGGCTGTGTTTTCCGGGACGAGGGAATCCAGCACGCCGAGCTCCCATGCCTGGCGCGCGGCGAGCACCCGCTCCCGCGCCATCTTCGAGAGCGTCGCCGCGGCCCGGGTGAGCTCCTCCTCGAGGTCGCTGCCCAGCAGCGGGATCCTGCTGATCTCGTCGTTCAGCCGCGCCCTGGATTCCTCACTCGCGGGAATGATGGGGGCCACCGCTTCGTTGCCGGCCTCCTCCATGCTGCGCTTTTCCGCCTGGGTGAGCTTGCCCAGCTTGCCGACACGCTTCTGGATTCGCGACCGGTTATCTTTCGCAGCGAGTCTTCTTCCGGCGATGAGGACCGCGAGAACCCTGTTCTCTACAATGATCGGCGCCGCGAGATCCTGCAGGCCCATATGGCACCGCGCGCGGAAGCGGCTTTCCGGGCCGGTTTCCGGCTCCGCATCGGCTTCTTTTTCCAACTCTCGGAGCGCGCGCGCGGCGAAGCGCTTCTCGCAGCTTCTGCAGGCGGCATCGGCTCCGGCGAAGGCGGCCTCGCCGTTTTCTTCCCCGTGACGCAGGAGCGAGCAGAACGGGCTTGCCGTGGGCTCATCGATTGCGCAGAGAACCTCAGTCTCCTCGCCGTCCGCTTCGGCCAGCAGGAGATTGGAGCCGAGCAGCTCCGTCATTCCCCTGGCAAGAAGAGCTGAGAGCTCATCTCTGCCGAGCAGCTCGGTTAGTTTTCCGGGACGATAGGGCCACATGAACCGCACCTCTAATTCGTCGTATTGAATCGACCGCGAACCATCCATTGTACACTTTCCTTCGGCCCTGTCTTCCCCCGAGGGAGGCGATTTGGTCATTGACCATGGAAGGTTCAGCGCTGGTAGATCGGCAGGTAGCGGAACTCGACGCCCAGGGAGAGGATCGCCATCGCGGTCGTGTAGATGGCCCCGGCCTGTTCCTCGTGGGTGGCTCCCGGAGGCGGCGGCCAGCTGCCGTCTTTGTTCTGTTTTTCCAGCAGCAGCTTCTCACTCACAGGCTGCCATTGTTTCCAGTAGTTGCCGCCGAGCTGGTACATGCCCTGCGCGGCGTAATAGGCTCCGTAATAAAAAAACGGTCCCTTCCATTTCAGGGGGTGCTTGAGCAGCCAGTCGCCGCCTCGCCTCGCCTCGGGCGAGCCGTGTTCTCCGCAGATCTCGAGGGACAGGATGCCGGTTCCCGTTCTTCCAGTGTTGGGGTCTCCTCCCGGCTGGTAGGAGAAGCCGCCGCTGGGGTGGGCGCAGCGCTTGATGAAGTGAACCGCCTGGCGGATGTTCTTGTCCGGGACAGGCAGCCCGGTGTCTTTTGCCGCGCGCAGGGCGAGCAGCTGCCAGCCGCTGACGGAGATGTCGGAGACCTCGGATGAGGGCGTGTAGCGCCACCCGCCGATGTTCCATCGATCTTTTGGTACATTCTGGGCCCTCAGGATCAGGTTGATGGCGGTTCGATGGACCCGGTGAACCAGCTCCAGCCCCTTACGCTTCGAGTCGACCATGCCAATGACCTCGCCCAGCATGAGGGAAGAGATGCCGTGGCTGTAGAGCTCTCCGTGGGAAGTGTCTCGAATGATCAGTCCGCTCTTCTGGTTGGAGGTCACCCAGGCGACCCCCTGCTCGACGCGGCTGCCGTAGGGGCCGCGGCCGGGCTCGTGTCCCCTCGAGAGGAAGGCCAGGGTCGCAAGGCTCACGATGCCGGTGTTCCTGCCGTAGCCTGGGGAGGTCCAGCCGCCATCTTCCAGCTGCTTGGAGGCCAGGAACTGAAGACCCCGGTCGACAGCCCGGGTCACGGGGGTCTCGGCGTAGATCTCGCGAAATTTCGGTACGCGTATCTTTTGCCGTTCAACTCGCGGATTATCCGCGGCCTTCTTCTCCGGCTGCGCGGGTTTTTCCTGGGGCGAGAGAGAATTCGCGAGCACGACGAGCAGGACTGCCGTCGCGGCGATCCAGGGCCCTTTTCGGACGGTGGCACTCATAATGGGATTCTAAGCGAGACAACCGCCCTATGGCGCCTTCAATCCATTTTTTTCACTTGTTCCCGCAGCTTCATTTCCTGATCGCCCGCAGGTAGATGCGCACCAGGTCGCGATAGGCCGCCGGGAAGGCCATGTCTTCCAGGCCGCGGGCCGAATCTTCACTGCTGGCCTCGAATTCTTCACCCCGGGTGCCGGTTTGCCATACGAGTCCGAGGCGGGCGGCCTCCGCCTCGAGCAATCTCGAGACCAGGGCGCCCTCCTCGCCGGTGGGCAGGACGACATTCTCGAGCTGTCGGCGAATGGCCCTGCCGGCAAGCAGGAGCTGGGATTTTGCCGCGGCGTTTTTTCTCCGGGCATCGTCGATCTTGCCTCCGGACATGAGCCGCGCGGCCTGCCGGGCATTTTTGAGCGCCGATTGAAGCGAGGAAAAGGCTGACCTCTCGCCGGCTTCGGCCTCGGCAAGGGTTTCGATGGCGCGCGAGCGCACCCGGTCGAGGTCGGTGAGAAAAACTCCAAGCTGGAGGTTGGTCTCTTCCAGCGATTCGACCGCGGCCTTTGTCTCGCCGCTGCTGAGCTCCTGTCCCGACTTTCTGATGCTCGCCTTCAGCGGTCCGGTTGCGCCGGCGGCCTTTCGGTAGGCCTTGAAGATGGCCGGCAGGAGCATCGAGAGCTTGAAGCCCGCTCTCGAGAAGCCCTCCACCAGCTCATCAAGATCCTGCTCGATCTCCTGTTCTTTTTCGATGAGCTTTTCGAGCGCCGGCGGATTTGCGCCGGCCGCAAGCGCGAGCCTCGCCTCCTCCTCCAGGTAGCGCGCGTCTTCAGCGGTACCACGGCCAAGTTTCTGGAGAGCGGCTATCCTGGAGATGAGCTCGATGAGCATATTCGCGGCCGGAATCCGGTCCTCCATCGCGCTGGCCAGCTCTTCCTGGGCGGCCTCGGCCTCGGCAAGCTGCTCCGGGGTGTTTTCTTTCTCTTCCAGCAGCTTCTCGAGAAGTCCTGAGGCCTCCTTTCTGAGCCGCTCCAGCTCCAGCAGCTTCTCCAGTTCACGGCGCGCCGATTCGAGTTCCCTGCTCAGCTCAGTACGTTCCGCCGCCGTCGTTTCCGCCCCGGCCGCGGCCGGGGGCCGCTCGAGTTTTTTACTGGCCTCTCCCCGGGCGCTCCTGGCCAGGGCGATCGCCTGCTCCATGCGCTCCAGGCCTTCTTCCAGGCGGGCCAGGGCGCCTGCGGGATCTTTCGCCAGGACGCGTTCGAGGACCGCGGAAAAGCTCGCGGCGGCGGCTTCGAGATGGGCGAGGATGTCGGCTCGCGACCTG
>CAJWMA010000167.1 GCA_913042995.1 uncultured bacterium
CCGGGAGCCGAGCCCGAGGGACCAGTCCACCTCGAGCAGCTTCGTGGCGCTGCCGGAGGAGGGAAACTTGTAGGCCATGGCGTAGCGCGGCTTGTTCTGGCGGCTGCCGAGCTCCTGCTGCAGGGCGATCGAGTCGGACCGTACGACGAGGCCATCGATCTCGTAGTCGAGCTCGAAGCGTTTCCCCTCACCTTCTTCGTTCCCTTCGTAGAGCCTGTAGATCTCCAGCAGTCCTTCCATCGTCTGGTCAAAGTAGCTGACCGCGACCGGCAGGCCGAGCTCTTCGTCAAGATAGGCCATCTTCTCTTTTTCCGTTTCGAACTCCCGGTCGACGCTGAGCGCATCATAGAAGAAGAGCTCGAAGTGCCGGTTCAGCGACCGGTCGCCGTGTTTCTTCCTGACGGTGCCGCTGACGGTATTGCGAGGGTTGGCGAAATCTTTTTTCCGGAAGTGTTCCTCGAAGGCGCTGAGGCGCAGGATGACCTCGCCGCGGACGCTGCCGGTGAAGGCGACCGGCAGCTCGCTGGAGATGTTCGCGAAGTGCGCCGCGTTGTGGGTTACGACCTCACCCGTGAAGCCGTCTCCACGGGTGATCGCATCCACGAGCCGGCCGTCCCGGTATTCGAGCTCGAGGCTGATGCCGTCGTATTTTTCCTGGATGAGGAAGAGCGGCCCGGCCTTCTCCACCCAGAGCTCCAGCTTGTCCTCCGTGACCTTGTCCAGCGAGCCCATCGGGATGCGGTGTTCCTTTGTGGGCAGGCCGGCCTGGTCGAGATCGACGGGAGCGCCCACCTCGGCGAGAACCTCGCTGCCGGGGGCGAGCTTCTTGAGCTCGTCGACCAGCTCGTCGAATTCCGCATCGCTGATTTCCGGCTGCTCGTTGTAGTAGAGCTGGCGGTGGCGCCGGAGCTCTTTCTCCAGGCTCGCGATTCGTTTTTTCTTTTCAGCCATGGAGGGGTCCCCTCAGATCTTCTTCAGCTCTACCCGGTTATCGTGGAAGGTGGAGCCGCCGCCGAGATCGGTCAATCGGTTGGATGTCAGGAGGTTGATGCCGCGCCCCTCCAGCCCGTGCGAGGGCCACCAGGTCCCCTCAGCGACCAAGGTACCCTTGTTGGTGTCTGTTGTCACCCGTGCTGAGAGGCGAACGGAGCCCTGGCGGTTCGAGATCTCGACCAGGTCTCCGTCGACGACCTCGCCCGCGTCATCTGGATGGATCAGCAGGAAAGGGCCTCCTCCCTCCCGTCTTCTCGCTTTCTCAAGGTTTCCGAAAGATGAATTCAGGAAAGAATGCGCCGGAGGTGTGATCAGGCGCAGGGGGTAGCGCTCCAGGTCCTCCTCCGCCGGTTCGGTATAATCTACCAGTGGAGCCAGGCCCTGCGCCTCGAGCTCGGAGGAATAAAATTCGAGCTTTCCCGATGGCGTTTCAAATCGCTTTCCGAAGCCGCAGGTTTTTCGCGGGATGTTCAGGCGGGTGGTCTCGCCGGCGAGGATGCTCTCCGGGTCGAGCCCCTCCAGGTTCGGGTGAGAGCCGCTGAGCAGGGCGCGAGCGTGCTCCCGGGTGTCGAGGTTGAACCAGGGGTCGTCGTAGCCGAGCTCCTTCGCGAGAGCCTGTACGACCTCGAGGTTGCAGCGCGATTCTCCAAGGGGAGCGATAGCTGGCTCGGCGTATTGAAGGTAGAGGTGTCCGTAGGCCTTGTAGAGATCCGCGTATTCGGCGAATGTCGGGGCAGGCAGGACGATGTCGGCATAGCGGGCGGTATCTGTGAGAAACCGCTCGTGAACGACAGTAAACAGGTCTTCCCTCGCGAGCCCGGCGTGGACCCGGGCCTGCAGGGGAGCGGTGGCGGCCGGGTTGGTCCCGTGGACATAGAGAAACCGGATCGGCGGATCCTGCCAGTCGCACAGGGCCGGTCCGATGTCGGTCATGTTCAGGCTGCGCGGTTCTCCCTCGAGCCAGTCGGGGCGATTGATGGAGTCGAGCTCGAGTTGAAACTCGCAGCCGGTGTCGAATTGGACGCCGCCGCCGAGGGCCTCGTAGGAGCCCGTGAACCCGGCCAGGGAGCAGATGGCGCGAACCGCCCCGCCGCCGCGGGTGCTGCGGCCAATTCCAATGCCCACCTTGATGAGCGGGGCGCTGGCGCCGGCAAGTTCCCGGGCCAGGCTCTCGATGTCGTCCTCCGACAGGCCGGTGAGTTTCGCCGCCCTGGCCGGTTCGAAGCGCGGCAGCACCTCTCGGCTCAGGCGCTTGAAGCCGGTGGTCCGCCGCTCGATGAAATCACGGTTGAGCAACCCGTCCCTCTCCAGGATGTGCATCAAGGCCAGGGCGAGCGCCGCATCGGTCCCCGGTCTTATGCCGAGCCACTGGTCGGCGACCCTCGCCGTTCGATTGCGGTAGGGGTCGATGACGATCATGCGGGCGCCTTTTTTACGGGCCTCATCGAGGAAGGGCATGAGGTGCACCTGGGTGGTGACCACGTTCGAGCCCCAGACGATGATGAGGTCGCTGTGCACCGTGTCCTCGGGGTCGACCCCGTAGCCGCTGCCGACCGTGACCCGGTAGCCCTCGTCGGCTCCGTAATAGCAGATGTTCTGGCGCAGCTGCGTGGCGCCCAGCCGGTTGAAGAGAGCGTTGGGGCAGTTGCGGTTCACGAGGCCCATGGTGCCGGCGTAGGTATATTGCAGGAGCGATTCGCCGCCGCTTTCCCGGCTGGCGATGTTGATGCGCTCGGCGATGACGGAGACCGCCTCTTTCCAGCTGACGCGCTCAAAGCGGCCCTCGCCCTTGGGGCCGCATCTGCGAAGGGGATGGAGCACACGCTCGCTCGAGTAGACGGTCTGTTCGTAGGTGTTGACCTTGCCGCAGAGAAAACCCCTGGTTACGGGGTGTCCGGGGTCTCCACGAAACTGAACGGCCCGGGCGCCGCCCGGGTTCTCGTCATCATCCTCAACGGTGACCAGGACGCTGCAGGCATCCGGGCAGTCGTGTGAGCAGACGGTTTTTACTATACGTGGCATGGCGTGGGGTTAATTCCAGGGTCGTTGGTAGGAGCGATCTCCAGCAGGATCTATTTTCGCCTTCAGAGCCGGTGTTTTCAATGCTTCCCAGCGGCGACAGCGGCGGGCTATTGGGTTAGAATCCTGAGCCCACAGAGAGTTGGATGGAATCCGCATGAGCCGAATGATTCTTCTTACAGAGGGAATGTCGAATCCCGCCGAGGCCAAGACCGCCACGGGGCTGCTTCGCTATCGCGGCGAGGAGGTGGCGGCGGTATACGATTCCGCCTGCGCTGGGAGGACAGCCGGGGAGGTGCTCGGGGTCGGCGGCGCAATCCCCTTTGTTGATTCTCTTGACGGCATCGAGGCTGACACCCTGGTGATGGGGATTGCCACCGCCGGAGGTGAGCTGCCCGGCAGCTGGCGCGCGATCATCCGCGATGCCCTCCGCGGGGGGATGAAAATCCTCAACGGCCTCCACACTTTTATCGCGGATGATCCGGAGTTCGCGCCGCTGGCTGCGGAGCATGGCGGCGAGCTGATAGATGTTCGCCGCCCCCCCGCCGATCTCGTGGTGTCGTCTAATGAGGCGCGCAACACAGCCTGCTTCAGGGTACACACGGTCGGGCACGACTGCGGTGTCGGAAAGATGCTGACGGCCCTGGAGCTGATGGCGGCCCTGAGAGAGAGAGGGCATACGGCGGAATTTCTCGCGACCGGCCAGACCGGCATCATGATCAGCGGCGGCGGTATCCCGATCGATGCGGTGGTCAGCGATTTCGTAGCCGGCGCGGCCGAGCAGCTGGTGCTCGAGAACAGGGACAAGGATTTTGTCCTTATCGAGGGCCAGGGCTCTCTTGTCCATCCGCTCTATTCGGGAGTGACGTTAGGTCTCCTGCATGGCTGCGCTCCCCAGGCGATGGTCATGGGCTTCGACCCGACCCGCACGACCATTCGTCACAGCGAGCAGGCGATGCCTCCGCTCAAGAAGGTGATCGAGCTCTACGAATCGATGGCGAATGTGATGTGTCCTTCACGGGTCGTCGCGGTGGCCGCTAACACTTCCTCCCTCGATGAGGCCGCCGCGCAGAAGCTTCTCGCCGCCCTGCGTGACAACCTCGGCCTGCCGGCGGCCGACGTGGTGCGTTTCGGCTGCGAGCCGATTGTGGATGCGGTGCTTGAAGAGCGCCTCCGTCTCAGCGAAGGTTCCAGCCAGGGAGGGTGACCATGAAGTTACAGACAGCCATCGAAGAGATCCATCTTCGTCACACCTTCACGATCTCGCGGGAGTCCCAGGACGTGGTTCGGGTGGTTACGGTCGAGCTTTCCGACGGAGAGCTCTCCGGCTTCGGCGAGGCCAGCCCATCGAGCTTCTACGGGGAGGATGCCGAGGGAGTGCGCGAAGACCTTCAGCTTCTCGAGGCGCTGGCCGCGGATGCCGACCCGCTGCATTATCGAGATGTTCTCGAACAGGCCGCCGAGCTGCTCGGCGACCGCCGGGGGGCTCTCTGCGCCTTTGACACCGCCCTCTTCGACCTGGCCAGCCGCAAGCTTGGCGCGCCGCTGTGGCGAATCCTCGGTCTCAACCCCGAACGGACGCCGCTGTCTTCCTTCACCATAGGCATCGATACGGTCGAGCGCATGGTGAGCAAGCTCCGTGAGGCCGCCCAATATCCGATCCTGAAGGTGAAGCTCGGCACCCCGCGGGACATTGAGATCATTCGCGAGCTTCGCAAGGAGACGGACGCGGTCTTCAGGGTTGACGCCAACTGCGGCTGGACGGCCAGGGAGACCATCGAAAAGTCAGCGGAGCTGAAGGCGCTCGGAGTGGAGTTTATCGAGCAGCCGCTGCCGCCGGAGGAGCTCGATGCCATGGAGGAGGTGTGCCGAAAATCGTCCCTGCCGGTGATCGCGGATGAGAACTCTATCCTTCCCGGGGACATACCGCAGCTCGCCGGACGTTTCCATGGAATCAACATCAAGCTGGTGAAGTGCGGCGGGATCCTCCCGGCCCTGCGGATGGTGCATCTCGCCCGGACCCTGGGACTGCGGGTCATGTTCGGCTGCATGATCGAGACCTCTATCCTGATCTCGGCGGCCGCCCAGCTCGGCCCGCTGGCTGATTACCTTGACCTCGATGGAAATGTCCTCATCAGCGATGATCCCTACGCCGGGGTTGAAAACGAGGCCGGCCGATTGTCGCTCAGCGAGGGCTGGGTGCGCCGGCGCTGACGGAAGCGCTCTTCGCGAGAGCCGCTTCGGTATTGTGTACTCGACGCGGGACCGGTCTTCCTGCATCATGTGGCCCTTTAAGCCAACCAGTGAGGATTGAGATATGAGCGCCAAGATCAGGTGGGGAGTCCTTGGAGTCGCGAAGATAGCCGTTGAGAAGGTTATACCGGCGATGCAGCAGGGTGAGTTTGCGGAGGTGGCCGCGATCGCCTCGAGAGATGCCGCCCGCGCCGCCTCGGCCGCCGAATCGCTGGGGATCGCGAAGAGCTACGGTTCCTACGAGGAGCTCCTGGCCGATCCGGACATCGACGCCGTCTACAATCCGCTGCCCAACCATCTGCACGTCTCCTGGTCGGTGAAGGCGGCGGAGGCGGGCAAGCACGTTCTCTGCGAGAAGCCGATCGCCCTGTCCTCTGCCGATGCGCTCGAGCTGATCGCGGCCCGGGATCGCACCGGGGTCAGGATCCAGGAGGCCTTCATGGTTCGTACTCACCCCCAGTGGCTCGCGGTCAGGGACCGTGTCCGGGACGGCTCCGTCGGCCAGCTTCTCGGCGCGCAATTCATCTTCAGCTATTTCAACCGTGACCCGGAGAATATACGCAACCAGGCGGATATCGGCGGTGGAGCGATCATGGATATCGGCTGCTACCCGATCACCACCTCCCGTTTTGTTTTTGGAGAGGAACCCACCCGGGTGCTTGGGTTGGTGCAGCGGGATCCGGACATGGGCATCGATCGTCTTGACTCGGCGATCCTGGATTATCCCTCGGGCCAGGCCTCCTTCATGTGCAGCACCCAGATGGTTCCGTACCAGCGGGCTCACTTCTTCGGCAGCGAGGGCCGCCTGGAGGTGGAGATTCCCTACAACGCTCCGCCTGACAGACCCTGCCGGGTCTTTCATTCCCGGGGAGACCTCTTCGGCGAGGATATCGAGACGCTGGAGTTCGACACCTGTGATCAATACACCATCCAGGGGGATGATTTCTCCAGGGCGATCCTCGAGGATCGGGAGGTCACAACGCCTCTTGAAGATGCCGTCGCCAATATGAAGGTGATCGAGGCGCTCTTCCGCTCCGGCGAGAGTGGAAGCTGGGAGACGCCCTGAGCCGCAGCTGAGGATCAGAGGCTCAGCAGGAAGCTGAGGAGATCCGAACGAGCGGTGTCCGGCAGGTCTTTCATGGCTGCCGGCCGATGGAGCTCGAGGGCCCGGGAGAGAGACCGGGTCCTGTTGTCGTGCAGGAACCGGCCGCGGTGAGGAAGTCCCCTGAGTGAGGGTGGATTGTACGAGTCCTGCCCGGTCTCATCGGCGAGGCCGACATCGTAGGATCCCGCCGTTGTATAGGCGGGGGGGCGGTGGCACTTGCCGCATTTGAGCCGCTCGAAAACGCCAGAGCCTCTTTTTACCGAGGCCCTGTTTTGTTCCACACTCCCGGGCGGGGCCGTATCGAAGAGCTCCAGGTAGGCGACGAGAGCTTCTACGACCGGGGCCTCGGGCTTCTTGCCCCGCATGGTGGTCTCGATCGATTTTTCCACCTGCTCCCAGAGGGTCGTCCTGTTGCCGATCCAGCCCCAGGGACCGGTATTGGAGGTTCCCAGGAGCGTTGGAACCCGCTTTGGGGTGCCGTAGGTGTCATCTCCCAGGTTGTCATTGAGCTGGCCATGGGTGTGACCATCGGGATGGCAGCTGTGACAGCTGTACCAGCCGTCGAGTGACAGCTTCGCATCATAAAAGAGCTTTTCGCCTTCTTCCGCCGGCGTCAGCTGCCTGCCGGGCCCGAGGGAGATGGTCTGGATGACCTCCGCGTCGGCGATTGCGATGACCGAGATGGAGTCATCGAAGTGATTGGCCACGTAGCCGTATTTTTCTTCCGGGCCGAGCGCAACGGCGATGGGGCGGTCACCTACGTCGATTTCTTTGAAGACAGGCCCCGGCCCTGACCGCAGGGCGATCCGGTCAACGCCGCCGAGAGCCACCAGCGTCGTTCCGAGGGGGCCGACAGCGACAGCGCCTGGATCCCCGGCGGCCTTGCCGGGGGTGCCGAAGGGATAGAGGCTCCAATGGGCGACTGGTCTTTCTTCTGCGCCGCCGCCGGGTGTCTCCTCAAGGAGGTGTCTAAAGCTGACGCTCCGGAGTATGTTGCTGATCACCTGCCCCCAGAAGACCCTGTTTCTGGTCGTGGGGGCGCCGCCCTCTATGCGCTGGTGCGAGAGATGGATGCCCTTACCATCCGTGCTGGCTGCCAGGCCGCGGATGCCGTGTGCCTCGAGCCTCCGGGTGCCGATGAGATGCGCGTTGCCGGGGTCGATGAGAGCGAGCCGGCCGCCATAGGCATCGGCCGCCACCAGCAGGGTGTCGTTACGGCAGAAGGCGAGCAGGCCGGGCGAGAAGGGCAGCTTTATCGTTGCCGCGAGGCGCAGGGCCGCGCCGCCATCTCCGCCTTGTTCGATGTTGACGAGGGTTACCTGCCGACTCCAGGGGGAGGCGACGGCGCAGCGCTCGCCAGAGCTGTCCAGGGAGATATCGTCCGGAGCTCCAGCGACCGCAATCGCGTCGGTCTGTACGAGCCGCCCGGTGGCGAAGGACAGGTAGAGGAGACGTCCGGCGGCGGAGTCGGTTACGAGGACTCCGTCTCCCGCGCACTCGAGATCCTCGAGCCGACGGCCCAGCTTCTGTTCGGAGCTGACCCTCGGCGGGTCAAGCTCGATGAGCGAAACAGAGCCGCTGTCACGGTTTGCGCACAGCAGCTTTCCGCCGCAGAAGCCCAGGGCCACCGGCCGGCGCAGGGCTTCCCTCTTCCAGGGATCCTCCTCGGCTCCTGCCGGGAGGGTAAGGAGGGCCGCTGTCAGCAGCGGGGCGGCCTGGCGGAGAAATCGGGCTGAGGCTTTCACTGGTTCATTACCCTTGTTAGCTGGTCAGCCCGTATTCTCCCCCGCTCCCGGGCACATGGCAAGCAGGGGCCCGGTTTCCTGGCGGCCGGCTCCCTGGCTGGCCGGTCAGAGGCAGCGCGGGTTATTTTCTCAGCGCTT
>CAJWMA010000168.1 GCA_913042995.1 uncultured bacterium
GACTATGTCATCAGCATGCTCTACCCGGTCAAGAACCACGTGATGGGAAGCGTCGCCATTCCTGACTTCGACCTCTTCAAGGAGAAGAAGCCGGCCCTCAGGATCCCGACCCTGGTGATCACCGGCAAGTCGAGCCTCTACAACAGCATCGAGGACTCCAAGGGGATCGCCAAGTACTATCGCGGGCTCTGCCTGGTGTACGGCTACTCCTCCTGCATGCCGTTCTGCGAAGAATCAAAACGCTTCAATAAGGACGTCGCGGGCTTCCTGAGAAAGTTCACGCGGGTCAAAAAAGACGCTTCTAAGAAAAAGGACTGAGCTCAGCTCCGGCAATCCTGTGAAAGACAGAACACCAAGACGACGCAAAGCCCCACCAGCCGTTTCTCTTCTCCTGGCTGCGCTCCTGCTTGTCCCCGCGATGGTCGATGCCCAGACCAGGCGTTCCTCGAAAACCCGCCTGAGCCGTGACGAACAGATCGAGGCGGCGCTCAGAAAACGCACCCGGAAGATCCAGGACCAGTACTGCAGGGATCTCGTCAGGGTAGCGAACTGGGCCGCGCTCCAGGGCCTCAAGAAGGATGCCGCCGCGCTGGTGAAAAAAATCAGCGGGATCAATCCGCAATATCCCAAGCTCGAAGACATCCGCGAGAAGGTGGAAAAGGCCGAAGAGGAAAGCGACACGGCAAAAAACGAAAAAAACGGCAAGTCACTCCTCACGCGGCTCAAGTCAGCAGACAAGAAGCAGGGCGTGGAGCTGGTCAAGCTGGCAACCGGCTGCATGAAGGTCGGGCTCTTCACCCGGGCCTTCGACATGATCAACTACGTTCTCGAGATCAGCCCGGATGATTCAAAGGCCCGTAAGATCCTGGGCTACAAGAAAGACACGAAAACCAAGACATGGATCAGCACCTGGGAATACAACCATCGCAAAAAGAACTTCATCACCAAGGAAGGATGGTTCGAAAAGAAGAAGAAGAAAGATTTCGACAAGGGCCTCCGCCCCTACAAGGGCAAGTGGATATCGGCCGAACGTGAAAAGTCCATCCGGACCCGCAACGAATACGCTCCCTACACCGTAAAGAGCGAGCATTTCGAGGTTCAAACCAACATGGGCAGGGAGCGAGCCTGGGAATTCGCCCTGAAGCTCGAGGATTTCTATACCCAGTTCTTCCGCGTTTTCATTGGGTACTACGACCAGATCGCCGGCGCCAGGCTGCTCTTCAACCGTCCCGAGACCAAGAAGATGCACCTCGTGATCCTCTTCCCCAACCGCAACGACTACCTCACCCACGTCAAACAGGAAAAAGGCAACGACAAGCTGCTGAGAGAATCAGCCGGCTTCTATTCCGGCAGCGACCGCAAGTCCCGCTTCTACTGGTCCGACAACGAGGAGGAGACCTACCGCACCTTCTACCACGAGGTGGCCCACCAGCTCTTCGCTGAGACCAAGTCGACGCGCAGCGGCGGCAGCCGTGGTAACAACTGGGTGGTCGAAGGGATCGCGGTTTATATCGAGACCTGGAAGAAGATCAAGGGCAACTGGGTGCCGGGATATGAAATTGACAACAGCCGGATGAGGATAGCCCAGCGCTTCCTCGCATCCAACGGGGACTGGAGCCTCCAGGGCTTCGCCCATATCGACAATGACCAGTTCCACAAGGTAAACCGCGGTCTCAACTACTGCCTGGCTGGAGCGCTCTGCCACTTCTTCATGCACTACAACGATGAGGTCTACAAGGAAGACTTCGTGCGCTTCCTCAGCGCCTACTACATGGGCAAGGTCGGCAACGATTCCCTGGCCGAGTACATCAAGATCGAAGGTGGAGGCGGGTTCAACGCCCTGGAGAAGCAGTTCAAGGAATACATGGCGACCCTCGGCGAAAAGAAGCCCGAGCCCGAAGCTGAAGCCGACCCTGAGGATCTCGACGACTAGGTCTCAAGCCCCGCGCTTTTCCCGGCCGGCCCCCTCGCCTGGAAACCGAAGACCCACCAGGAGCGCCAGCGCCAGCACGCTGCAACCGGAGGCGAAGAAGAACGAGCTCTTCACAGAATCTTCCGATGCGAGCAGGTAGCTGGTCGCAAGCCCCAGCACCGACCCGAGACCTGAGCCCGTGAGGGCAAGCAAGGTCTGCGAGGTCGCCCGAACCTCCCTTGCTGCGATCGAGTTGATGGCAAGGCTGACGCCGATGAGGAAAAAGACCACGCAGGGAGCGATCAGCTGGCTGGCCAGCGCCAGCATCAACGGACTGGTCGAGCTGGCGAAAACCAGGTGGCGCGCCACCGAGGCGGCGATCCCCAGGCCCAGCACTTTCCTGTACCCGAAGCGCCGTAGAAAACGCGGCAGCAGCAGGAATAGAGGAATCTCGATAAGAACACCGCAGGTCTGGATCGGCCCTAACCAGCCAAGACGAATGTCGTTCTCCACCAGCGACCGCCCGAGCGCCAGGGGCGACAGGTAGAACATGATCGCGAAGCCGGCCTGTACCAGGAAGGTAACCAGCAGCAGCCTGGCGAAACCAGGCGACTGGAACAGGACCTTCAGGTCAGCCAGGAAGCTCCCGGCACCCTCCCTGCGGCCCGCGGGCGGAGTGTGAGGCAGCAGGGGAAAGAGAAAGGCCAGGGCGAGATGGAGCCCGAAGGTCAGGTAGATGATGAAATGAAGCGAACGCTCGCCGCCATCGAGGATCCAGAAAGCTATGGGTACCGAAGGCAGCGCCCAGCCGATCGATCCCCAGAGCCTGAGCGGGCCGAATTGCTTCTGCGGGTCTTCGAGGTTGTGGTAGCAGAGCGCGTTGGAGAGCGAATTCGTGGGTTGCTGCTGGGCCGTATAGAGCGCGAAGAGGCCGGTCAACATGGCGAGCCCGACACCACGTGAAAAAAGAAGCAGGGAGAAAGCTGCCGAGAGATGGAGCAGACAGATCAACCGGTTGACCGCTATGACTCGGTCCGCCAGGGCCCCCCAGACAAAGGGCATTACACAATTAACGACTCCCGCCCCAAGCGCCAGCATGCTGAGATCTCTGACCTCGAAGCCCTTGGCGCTCTCGAGATAGGGCCCGAGAAAGGGGTAGAAGGCCCCGCCGACAGCGTATTGCAGCAGCACGAGTGGGAGCAGTACGGTAACCGCCCCAGGGCCGATCTTCATGGAAGGTCGCGTGATTTCTGACAAGCCGCAAATGTTACGGCAAGCAGACGGGATGAACAAGAACCACACGATTTCCACCGTGGAACTCTTCACAGCCGGTCGCTGGGAGCTATACTTTCAAGCTATGAAATGTACCTATCTCACCCTGCTGGCCTGGCTGGCCCTCTCCCTTGCCCCGACCATCGCATGGGCGCAATGCGCCATGTGACGAGAGAGTGTCGACTCCGGTTCGGCGTCGGGATTCACCTGGAGCATTCTCTTCATGATGGGACTCTTCCTGTGCATGGCGAGCTTTGTCATCGGCTTCATCTGCAGGAACATCAGGGATAGCGATCGCAGGAAGATGGGCGAAAACAGTTGAGCGGCGGCTCGGGCCTCTCACTTCTTCACAACGGGGATGAACCCGATCGAGGTCTCCAGCCAGGAGCCGCAGCTGCAGCCGCCGCCGCCCTCGGGCGAAAGCAGCATACCGCCGGCTGGAATCGTCGATAACCAGCAGTCCGGACGCAGCCTGCTCCAGCTCGTCACCTTGCCGTTTGAGCGATCCCACATGGTCACGTTTCCCGAACGGAAGATAAAGGCTCCCGTGGTGGCGGCATAGGTCCCACAGCCTCCTCCAGGGAGGCTCTTTTTGAGCACCTTACCGGTCTCCAGGTCATAGGCGCGCGGCCGAACGTAGACCTCGCCATTGACAATCGCCGGACGCGCCATGTGCCCGCCATGATGATCCTGCCCCCAGCTGAAGCTGTCCTTCCACAGTGCCTTGCCGCTTTTCGAATCAAAGACATCGGTATGGTACTTCTTGCCCCCGGATGCGACCAGCACCACCTTACCGCCGCCGCTGGCAAGATAGAAGACGACATCCCCATTGGCCGTATCGATAGGCTTCTCCCATACGACCTTGCCGGAATCGGAGTCGAGGGCGACGAGGTACTGGTCTGTCCAGAGCGAAGACGAACCTACCCGCCGGTCACCCGCCTTCTTGACCCCGGCGTTGCGGTTCTCGACAAAATAAACTCGCCCGCCGCTCACGGTGATCGTCGGGTTGAGGATGACTCCCTTCGAATATTCCCATTTCAGCAACCCGGACTTTTCATAGAGGGCGAAGAGATTCTCGCTGCAGACCTTGTGCGTCACCGGACCGCTCTTGGCATCATACCAGCCTGCCCCGGAGCCTCCCCAGAAGCTCGTGAAGGCCGTACCCTTCTTGACGCCGCTGCCGATGACCTTGTCGCCCTCGCGGGCGAGGTAGCTCCAATCGTACTCCCATTCCTTGATGTTTCCCGGACGGACCCTGTAGCTCTTGCTGAGAGCTCCGGTCTTCGCATCAATACGCCAGCAACGCCCGCCCATCGCGACGAAGACATTGTCGCCATCAGCGCACCAATTGCTGCAATCGCGCGGCATATTGAAGCGCATCATCGATGGGATCTCCCAGCTCCAGAGAATCGAGCCATTGTAGGAATCCAGGCCGATGATCCTGTGCAGGCCCTGGACAAAGAGGCGCCCATTGGTCGAGAGAGGGGAGGGCTTCCTGCCGTTGCGATCCGGCTGCGCCCTGGGGCCCGGGCGGCCGATCCACTGGACATCGAGATCCTTGATGCCGGCCGCGCCCGCGAGCTCCTCGCCGCCGAAGGCCGAGTTGTCCGCCTGGCCGTATTGATGCGACCAGGAGCCCGCCCCCTCCAGGGGGCCGCGCCGGACAACCGCCCAGGAGCCATCGCGTTCGATGGACTTGAACTCCACTCTGCCCCGCTTCAGCCAGGAGGCGAGCCGGGTCTTTGTCAGGGTCGGCTTCAGCTCGGCCGGCTGTCCCAGGTAGGCGATGCCGCCATCGGGCCTCAGTATCCTGAACAGCTCACTCGCGCTGCCCTCGCAGCGTCCCTTCTCGAGCATCCCTGCCGAGACGACGAGGTTGGCGAAGTGCCCTGTAAAAGGCAGCTTCGAGAGGGAATCGACCTTGTAATACTTCAGCCTGACACCATAGACGCCAGCCTTGTAGGCCAGCCCCCGAGCCTTATCCACCGCCTTCTCATCGGTGTCGACCCCGACCACCTGCAGACGACTGCGTGCGGCGAGCTCCCAGGCGAGGCGCCCGTCTCCACTGGCAAGCACAAGGCAAATCCCCCGATCAATCCCTGTTTCATCGAGAATTCTCTGGGCGGTGTCAGCCGCCACGCTCGAGTCTTTTTCTCCGGAATACGGATTCAGAGCGGCTCGCGCGGACGGCAGCGTGAGATTGAAAAAATTATCGCACTCGTACTCCGCCGTGCTGAGCTCCTTACCCTCGACTCCCGTCACAATCCTGTAGGTATAGAGCCTGTTGCGGGCGAGCCCTTTGAACTCGAGCTCGTGCTCCTTGCGCGCGCCGGGCCGCTCAAGCTTCTCCTGCTCCCCGCCCTTTGGTCCGAAAAGAACCGCCGTCCTCGATGCCTCGGCCGTCTCCCAATTCACCACCGCTGTGTCCAGGGAGGTAAAATGCAGAAAAGGCCCCGCCTTCAGGGTCAGCAGCTGTTCGGCGGGGACCGCGATGCCGCCGGAGCCTCCGCCCTCGAGTTTTCTCGATCGGCTGTGCTCGGCGCATTCAGCGGCGGAGAGGGCGCGACTATAGACCCTGACCTCGTTCAGGGCGCCTCTCAACCTGAAATACTCATCTTTGTCATGGTAGGCGGCCATCTCGTAAAACGCAGACGGTGGATAATCGATGGGGCCGCTCTGGGTTTTCCCGGAGGCCGCGAGTTTGCCATCGACATAGAGCCTCATCTCGGCGCCGTCGTAGGTGCCGGCGACGTGATACCACTGCCCGGCCCTGAAATCCCGATCGGCGGTCATGTAGGTCATCGCAGAGGCGCCGCCGGTTCCCTGGATCGCGAGAGAAAACTTCGAGCCTACATAGCCCAGGATCCAACCCTTCTCGTAGCTGCCGTTGTCCTGGAAGGCGCCGATGATACAACCCCAGGGAGCTGCCTGGTCTATCCGGACCCAGGCCTCCGCCGAGATCGCCTTCACGGGCAGATTCGCATCCTTGTGATCATCGGCAATTCTCAGGCTGGAAACCTGTCCTTCGAAATTCATCCCCTGGTGCTCACCTAGCTTCACCAGCCGGGGATTTCCCTGCGCCTCGGCGTGCTGCTTCCCGGCGAGATCGAATACCTTGCGTCCCTTGACCGCTCCGGACTGCAGCAGCCAGCGGCCGACAAGTCCCGGACTCTTGAACGCGGGAACGTCAAGTACCACAAGCTCTTCCTTCTTCCTGGACGTCCCCCCCCTGGCTGGCTTCCCCTTGCCCGGCCTGAAGCAGGCGATCCTGCCCTGGTCCGTACTGACAAAGAGAGCCCCGTCGGCTACCGCGAGGCCATAAACACCGCCTTCTACCGCGCCCGTCCAGATCTGCTCGCCGTCGCTTGTACGGAAAGCGGCCACCTCGTCTATTCCTCCGGCGAAAACCGTATCGCCGGCAAGGATCATGGTCAGCGAATACTTACCCGCGGTTCTCCACTTGCCCTTCTTGTTTTTACGATCCATCGCCGCCAGCGCGTGATCGCTCAGCATATAGGCCGTATCACCGGAAATGATCATCTCGTTGCCATTCTTGAAGGTGGCGATCTTGCCGCGGCTCTTCTCGTTGCTGCCGGTGATCCAGCCCGTCTTATTGCCCGGTCCATGCAGGACATTGGAATCATCGGTAAGGAGAACGAAGCAGCCTCCACCACCCTGCAGCGAACCGAGCCTGGCTCCATCCGCCCGGCCAAAAAGCAGGGGCGCCACCCGGCCCTGGGGGGCGATGAGCCGACTGCTGGATGCGAGCAGGGCGCCCTCGAGAGTCAGCCCCCCGTACTTCTTCAGGAAACCTCCCCTGGAAGACGGCTTGCCGGTACTCGCGTTGACCGCGCTGATATAGGAATCCTTCCATGGCAGGAGGGAATTGCCGAAATAAGCCATCCCCCTGTCCACCAGCACCCCGGTACGACAGGGCCAGAACGGAATGAAGTTGCCGTTGTTGAGAATCAGGCGCCCGGGAATTTCAGGCCTCTTCCTCCAGACCAGTTCACCATCGCGCTCCCGGATGCAGTAGGCGTAGCCATCATCAGAGCCGAAGTAAAGTTTCTTCGAATACCAGGTCGGCGCGATCCGAACCGGGGCATCGGTAAAAAAGACCCATTTTTCCCGGCCGGTCTTCGCATCGAGACGATGCACGCCATGGTCAGCTGAAGAGCCGTAGTAAACCGAGCCATCGACAACGATGACATGAAAGGCCGGATCGTAATTGCGCATCGACCGCAGTCCGCGAATTCCGGCGTAGGCATCCCACTTCGCCGGTCCGGCCCAGGCCGGCCGCGGCGCCAGAGCCGCCCGGTGAACCCACTTGAGCTCGAGCTTTTCAGCGACAAGCTTTTCAGCCGTCGTACCGCTGCGGCTGTTGTCATGGCGGTAGGTCGGCCAATCCGCGGACGGAAGCGGGGCGGCCGTGCCGAGGAAGATAAACAGGAAGACCTGGAATACAGTAAATTTCATGCCGAAGCCCCTTCGGTTCAGGGAATGCGAATGTTCTTTATCCTTGCCACTGCAGATAGTGTCCGACGCTGAGGCCCGATTTGCAACCGCCAAGCCCCCCTCTTGCCCTGAAGCCCACTCCCGCTTAAAAAAGGATCAGTCAAAACCTCCAGGAAACCAGCGATGAAAATAACCGGTATCGATTGTCACGTTCTTCTCGTGCCCGATGTTCGCAAGGACGCAACCTCCTCAGCCCAGGATGACATCGTCGTCTTCGTGCATACCGACGAGGGAATAACCGGGGTTGGCGAGAGCGACGTCAACCCCTGGATCGCCCGGGCCTGCATCGAAGCCCCCAGCACCCATACCATGGGCATGGGCCTGACGGAGATGCTCCTCGGAGAGGATCCCCTCGACAATGAGCGCCTGTGGGAAAAGCTCTACACCGGCAGCTGCATGAACGGCCGGCGCGGAGC
>CAJWMA010000169.1 GCA_913042995.1 uncultured bacterium
CAGCGCCTCCTCGGACTCCTCGATCTGCACATCCCGCCAATGGGCCTGGATATGCTTCCACTGGCGATCGTAATCCTGCCAGAAAACAGCCAGGGTGATCACCAGCAGCGCGGCGCTCGAGATTGCGAAGGCGACATTCAGGGCTGAGACGCGATAGAGAGTGGTCTCGCTATCGGGTTCGGTAAAGATGCTCTGGGAAAACTCCCGGAAACCTTCTCCCTCGACCATCGAATCGACTGTCGTTACGGACTCCTTGAGAGGATCTTCCTCGGGCAGCTCAGGCAATTCGGGGCCGGAGGCCTCCTCGGCCGGAGCCTCCGCGGGAGCTTCCTTGCTGGCCGTAGCGACCTCAGGCGGAGCCTCCGCCTCGACCGGAGCCTCTGCGGGCGTCTCTGACGCCGCAACCTCAGGCGTTGGCGCAGCGGCGGCGCCCGAGCCAAGGTAGCCGCGAGTTGGCGTCCAGTACTGGTCGCCTCCGCCCCCGGCGGCAGGAACAGGAGCCGCTGCAGCCGGAGCCTCCTGAGCGGGAGAATCCGCGGTTCCCGCATCGGCCGGAGCAGAAGCCGGCTGGGCTCCACTGTCGTCCAGGTAACCTCTTGTAGGACACCAGGGTCCTCTGTCATTCGGCATCGATACTTGCCTGTGGTTTCAATTCAAATGTTAAAAAAGTATTCGGGAATCGCGACGATGTATTTCAGGTTGACTGTCCAGCGAAGAACCATCTTCAGGGGCAGAGCTGCCATGCAGAGCAGGAAAAAGACCATCGTCTGGTAGCGTATAAAGCCCAGGTCCCTGTACATCTTGCGGAACACCAGGTTGGCCAATAGCGGCGGCAGGACCGCGAAGTAGGCGATGACCGTCAGGAAGCCCGGCAACTCACGCAGAAGGATGTTGGACGGAAGAGCCCGTCCAAGCCACTCGAGATAAACATACTCGGCCAGGTTGACATTGTTGAGAGATTCGACCTTGTGGGGATCCCAATAGGCATAGGGTCCAAAGAAATTCCAATTGGGCCCGCGCAGAAAAGTTCCAAGAATGATCAGGGTCACCCAGAGAACGATAAAGCCAAACAGGAAGGTTGAGATAGCGAAGCGGCGCTCCTTAAAAGTGTAGTAGCCGTTGCCCTTCGGATTCATGTCAATATAGGGAATCGCCATCAGGCCATTGATGATGAAGGTCGGAAAGACAACCCCGGCCAACCAGGGATCGTAATAAACCAGCATCTCCTGCAAACCCAGGAAGTACCAGGGCGCCTTGGATGGGTTGGGCGTCTTCACCAGGCTCGCCGGTTCCTCCAGGGGAGCCTTCAGATAGTAGGCCCAGACCAGCAGAAGTACGGTACAGAGAATCATCGCGAGAAACTCGGTGTAGATAAGGTCAGGCCAGCAATAAACCCGGCGACTGGCCTCGCGATGCTCAAAAGTCGGCAATCCCTTGTCGATCAGACGGTCATTGATGACCATCTTTCTGAAAGCGACCCACAGCAGAAATGCCAGAGAGAAGAACAGGATCGTGATCGGCACGTTATCCGGTTTACCGACGATGAGCTTGAAATTCTCATCCGTGAGGCTCCAGAAATAAAAGACGATTGCAAAAGCGAAGAAACCGCCTATGAACCAGCCCCGGGTCCAGAAAGACCGGAACTGGATCATGGCCCAGAACCCGACCACGGAGAGGACGAAATACATCGTCGGCTCAAGCAGGCCATCGATGAAGTTCTTGATGAACTCCGGCAGGTGTGGAACTAACAACGCCAACATGTTGAAGATTCTTCTCTAATGAAAAACTACATCGGGCCGGAAATGCCGCCATCCTTGCGGACCCGCCAGAAATGCACCGCTATCAACAGCCCGGCTCCAAGCGGAACCGCGATGCAATGAAGGACATAAAAACGCAGCAGGGTGGCAGCTCCGACCGTCTTGCTGCCAAGCAGGCCAAACCGAACATCACTTCCGGCTGTTACCAGTGAAACATCGCCAAGCTGGATAAAGGCCGCGCCGGGACCTTCGTGTCCCATAAGCGGCGTCGCTCGCGCCATGTTGGTTCCAACCGTGATCGCCCAGATCGCCAGTTGATCCCACGGCAAGAGATAGCCTGTAAAGCTCAGCAGCAGGGTCAGCACCAGCAGGATCACTCCGACATTCCAGTTGAACTCACGCGGAGGCTTGTAGGAGCCCGTAAGGAAAACCCGCAGCATATGCAGCCAGACGGTGATGACCATGAGGTGAGCGCCCCACCTGTGCAACTCACGCATGATGCCGATGGGAACATGGTCCCTTAGCGCCTTGATATCGTTGTAGGCGTATTCCACCACGGGCCTGTAGTAGAACATCAGCAATACGCCGGTGATCGTCTCGACCAGGAAAAGGAAGAAGGTCAACCCTCCCATGCACCAGGTAAAGCTCATTCGAACCCCTGATTTACGCACCTTGATCGGGTGCAGGTGCAGGAAGACATTCGACAGCACCGCCAGGGCCTGGTCTCTCGGGTTGTCAGGATATTTATGCCGGAAGATCGACTTCCAGATCTGGCTATCCGTGATGAATTTCATGAGGCTCATAGCGCGGCCCTCCAATTCACCCGGCCTGAGGAAAAGCGGGTGAACCTGCAGAGGCTGTCGCCGACACAAGATCTGGTTGAATAAGTGTCCCTGGTCATACGCTGTACTCCATCTTCAGGAACGATTCCGGATCATCCCACTGCCCCTTTTCCTGCTGGTATTTTTTTCCCTTGTCGATCTCGAGCTGCCCGTCAGCGGCGAGGCTGACCTTGAATCTCTCCAGCGGCCGCGGAGCCGGTCCCTCGAAGTTGATCCCGCTCGAATAGAAGCCGCTTCCATGGCATGGGCATTTGAACTTCTTCTCGGCCTCCAGCCAGTTCGGCGTGCAGCCCAGGTGGGTACAAACCGTCGAAAGAACGAAGAAGCCATCCAGGGTCCTGACAATCCAGATTCCACGTGTCTTGTAGCGCTTGTCGACAACACCCTCATTCGAAGCCGCAAAATCGGCCGGGTAGCCAACCTTGAATTTTGTAGCCGGCTCGAAGGTGTCATTGGGAAACAGGAAACGGACACACATACCGAGACCGGCAACGCTGGCAGCGGTAAAGAGGGCCCAGCCCGTGCTTACCGCGGCGAGGAAAGAACGCCTGCCCTTGTCGTTAGTCTCACTCATGTGTCTTCATCATCCAATTGCTCAAGCAGTGTCAGGGCCTTGTCCTTCACCGCCAGGCTGCGGTCGGTTTTTTTCTCCAGGAGCACATCCCTGAATTCAGAGCCCCGGAGCCTGTAGAGGCCGTCGAGAGCTTGACACATCCAGCGTTCTTTCTGCTGAACAGTCAAGCCTCTATTGTGATCTCCCCGCACCCCGTCAAGAAAATCCCAATCGAGAATTTCCTCGAGAATCGACGCGCCGGAATCATCGCCAAAATGCCGGGCCAGCCAGAAGGCCGTATTCCAGGAGATTTCCTTGCGCTGGTCGTTCACCTGGCCCTTGAGCTTATCGAGAACGGCCCTGGCCTGGGGATCATCGGCGAGAATTTTTTCAAGGTCGGGACCATTACGAATCAAGATGTTCACCACGCCGCCGATGGCCAGGAACCGGCTCTCCCAGCCCCTGGGGCTCCCCGTCACCTCGACCTCGTCGAGCAGGGCAGGGATCGCCTTGCGATCGCCTGACCAGGCTAATCCGGCAATCGTAGCCTGCCTGAGTTCGGCTGATATATTCTGCTGCGCGAGTTGCCCGAGAAGAAAGGGGACGGCCTGCTGGGGCTGACCGGATCGCCCAAGGGCCACGACCAGGAATATCCTGAGCTGATCCTCACCGGAAGAGGCGTTCTCAACCAGTTGGAGGAGTTGGCTTGTCTCCTCCGGTCCCAGGTAGGGATCTTCGCCTGTGGCCTGCTTCGCGACCAGTTGGTCTGCCAGCGCCTTGGCATCCTGCAAACGCGAATGTCCACCGCCAGCCTGGATATCCCTGAGCAGGTCGGCCACGCTGCGGTTGTCCTTGGCGATCGCTCCAAAGAAAACCCAGACGAGCACCAGGACGATCACGATGAGAAAAGGGATACCGAACAACTGCGGGAAGAGCTCGAGAAACGTCCTGCCGCCCTTGCGCGGCGGTACGGATACGGCACGAACATCCTCTCTGGCCAGGTCGCTTTCGCTGCCTGCGGCTGGCTGTTGCTTCCCCTCCTGGGGGTCCATCCCTCCAGGGCTGGAGGATAGTTCAGAATCTCCGGCGACCCCCGTCACGACCTTCACTCCATCGGAACTGAAATAAAAACGGAAAATCTTGCACTTAAAGGGGTTGCAGACTTCCGTGAACTGTTTCACGAAGACTGACAAATTATAGTTACTGCCGTTGAGCAGTCAAACGGATTTAAACAGAGACTCCCGACGACATCAACTACCGGCAGGTCGATTTAAGTTCCTCTAAAGAACGGCCCAGGGACCCCCTCTCACGGCTCTTGAGAAGGCTTCCAATGTGGGCGATCGGGCTGAAGGCGACACTGTCGGTTCCATCTGATTTTTCCGAGCGCGTAAAGACCACCGCCGGCCAGGGCTGGAACTGGGGAAGAGGCAGCCAGGAACTTGCAAGCTCCACCTGGCCTCGAACGATCTCCCCGAACAGGCAGCCTAACAGGATCATAGAATTAAGCGGTTCAGCCGCCGGTTCCCCCTCGCGCTCAAGGGTGTCACAGACCGCCCTCTCGAGCGCATCCGGCGAATCTGGGGCCAGCAGGCTCACCTTCGTCCCAAGAACGGAGTGCACCAGATGCATTCCAGCCGCGCCCATCTGCTGGCAATTTTCGGAGCGAATATCCTCCCCGAACCGGGCAACAAGACAGGCTCGTGCCTCGAATTCCCCGAGAACCGTGTCCCCTCCGATAAGTAGCAAGACCGAAGGAACCTCTTCAGCGGAGAAAAAACGCAATCGGACATTTCTTCCGCGAGGATAAGGATTGAGACGCAAGCCGACCAGTATGTTCAATACGTTCAGCGTCTCGTTCTCATCCCAGGAACCGATGCTGACGACACTGATGAGCACCTCCCCATCAACCCTGGATTCGTAGAACCTGCAGAGGTCCACGCAGGGAAGCCTGGAGTTGATATCCCGGATGCTGACAAACCCAAGGTCCGCATCTTCAAAAACGGCGCACACCTTCTCTTCGGCTTCTTCAATTCCACATCCCGGAGCGATCTCGACTGCTGGAATATTATTAAACGGCAAAGAAGGCTCTCCGGTCCAAGCCATGCAAGCAACCCTGCGAGGACCCATTTGACAGGAACAAACTGTTTTCTTCAGCTACGACCATTTTATGGCAGCATCAGCAACAGCCTGCCATAGAAATCCCCTTTCCCGGGGCGTTCCCCGGCCGCTGACTTCAGGATAAAAACCGCCGAGAGTGACGATTTGTTCCGAAAAGGTGGAGTATTCAAAAGAAAGTTAGCCCCATCTGGCGAAAAGAGAATAGGGAATCCACCCGCATCTGTATGATCGGGACTACGGAAAATTTAAATTCCAGCCCGTTCTGCAGTCCAACTGCCTGCCAGAGACCTATGTCAGAAGATAATATTCAATTCAGCCAGAGGATGGACCGTCTGCCTCCCTACCTCTTCGGGACCATCAACTCGCTCAAAGATTCCAAGAGACGCGACGGGATCGACATCATCGACATGGCCATGGGCAACCCGACCGATGCCACTCCCGAACCGATCGTCGACAAGCTCTGCGAGGTGGTAAAGGATCCCCGGAACCATCGCTACTCCGCGGCCTCGGGACTCTACAACCTGCGGCGCGAGGTTGCGAAATATTACGAATCAAACTGGAACGTCGATATCAATCCGGAAACCGAGGTCATCGCGACCATCGGAAGCAAGGAAGGCTTCAGCCACCTGTGCCTGGCCCTGCTGGGCCCCGGCGACCTGGCCTTTGTGCCGACTCCCTCCTTCCCGATTCATTCCTACGCGGTTGTGATCGCCGGCGGCGAATGCCTGGGGGTCCCGGTCGAGGACGATGAGGAATTCCTCCGCCAGGTAGACGAAGCCTGCACCAAGATGGACAACAAGCCCAAGGTGCTCTTCCTCAACTACCCCCACAACCCGACCGCGCACACTGTCGAGACGGCCTTCTTCGAGGAGGTCGTAGGCCTGGCGCAGCGCCACAACCTGACGGTGGTCCATGATTTCGCCTACAGCCAGATAACCTTCGACGGCTACCAGGCTCCCAGCTTCCTGTCCACGCCTGGCGCCAAGGAGATCGGCTGCGAGTTCACCACCATGTCAAAATCATTCAATATGGCGGGCTGGAGAATTGGCTACTGCGTCGGCAACCGCCGGATCATCGAAGCTCTCGGACAGATCAAGGGCTACTACGATTACGGAATCTTCCAGGCGATCCAGATCGCCTCGATCATCGGCCTGCGTCATTGTGGCGACCTGGTCAAAGAACAGGCTCTGCAGTACCAGGAGCGCCGGGACGTCCTGCTCGACGGCCTGGCCCGCATCGGCTGGGAGGACGTCACCAGCCCCCGAGCGGGGATGTTTGTCTGGGCAAAACTCCCGCAGAAATACGCCTCGATGGGTTCCATGGAATTTGCCAGGCGCATGATGGAAGATGCCGAAGTGGCCGTCGCCCCTGGAATCGGCTTCGGACCCGAAGGCGAAGGCTACCTCCGCCTTGCCCTGATCGAAAACCGCCCGCGCCTGCAACAGGCTGTACGGCAGATCGGACGCGCCTTCCAGAAATGGGATGCGGAAAGTTCCCAGGGCGCCTGAGAAAACCTGGCCTGCGGCCTACTTCTCGTCGTCGGAATCGAGAGGATCGAGCAAGGCATCGCGCTCGTTCTGGAAATCCGAAACATCCCGGCTCTTAGAAGACTTTTTCTTCCCGGAACCCTTCGACGACTTACGCCGGCTCCCGGCGCCGGCGGCCTTCCCCTTCTTCGCGCGGGTTGATTTACGCGGCTTGTCGGAAACGGCTCCCGCGGCCAACTCCCCATCGGGAATCGTGACGAGCTTGACGATGCAGAGCAGGCTGAAGATGGCCGCGACGATCCAGGCCCAGACAACGACGGATTTCTCCGCTGAAGCCCGGCCAGCCTGACGCTGAGCCATCTCCTCGGACAAGGCGGCAAGGGCGGTTGAGATGCCTGCCTTCTGCTTCTGGATGACGGCTGGATCGAGCCGGTGAACCGCTGGGCGGATCTGCCGGGCCTTTGACACGAGCTCCTCGAAGCGCTCTTTTTCGGCAACCTTCCCATCGACGGGATAGCCGGATTTCTCCAGGTCGAGCAGCTTCAACCGGGCCGAAGAAAGCTCCGCATCCAGGACATCCAAGTCAGCCTTGATCTGCTGGAACGGGGCCGTCAGTTCATCGTCTTCGTCTGTATATCCGTCATCCTCCCAGAGAAAATCGCCGGGCTTCAGCACTGCGTGATTCTCATGACAATCCCAGCAGACCTTCGTATGAGCCGTGACGGACTCTTCGCCCTCCGAATCCGAATCTTCCTTCTCACCCGAAGCGGGAGCCCTGGCCGCAAGATAATGCTCCAGGACCTCGACATGGCAACTCCCGCAGAGTTTTCCCGCCAGTTCGGGGTCTTCATCATCAGGACGATCCGGCCGCCCCCTCGAATCAACCAGCATCCCCTGGTGCGAATAGAGGAAGAGTCTCTTGTCCTCGGGCGTCTCGATGCTGCGATGCCACTTAATCTCAAGCCTGGGCTTTGGAGGCTCCTTCTCTTCTTCCGGCTCTTCTTCTTTCTTCCCAGACTCATCTTCCGCGGGCTCTTCCTCCTCCGGCTTTCCAGCAGCCTCGGCGTCCGCGGGTTTTCCGGCCTTGGGCGCCGCCCCTTCAGCCTCCTGGCCAGCAGGCTTTTCTTCCGCCGGCTTGTCTTTCTCCGGAGTGTCTTTCGCCGGAGTGTCTTTCGCCGGTTTGTCTTTCTCGGCCGGCTCTTCGGCATCTTTCTTTTCTTTCGGGGCTCCATCTTCAGCGCCTGATTCTTTTTCTTTCGCAGGCTCCTCTTCGACCTTTTCTTTTTCGCTTTCCTCTTCAGTCGACTTGGCGTCTTTTCCGGAATTCTCCGGCTTGGCCTCCTCTTCCTC
>CAJWMA010000170.1 GCA_913042995.1 uncultured bacterium
CTGAAGAGCGCGGTGAATCCCGGCGCATCTTCACTGAGCCTGTCGAGCTCTGAATAGAAGAGTTCGGTCAGGGCCGCTCTCCGCTCTTCCTCTCCCTCGCTATCGCAGAGCTCCAACGCGGCGGATGCAAACTCCCCAAGGGGTTTCTCCTCGGAGCTGAGCTCGGCCCAGCAGGGATCGGGTATCTCGGGATAGCCCTTCTGTACAAGCACCTCCCTGATTCGATTGATAATTCTCTGCAGCGACTCCTCGATGGTGGAATTCGCATTGTCGATCACCAGCCAGCGATCGGGATCTTCTTCCGCCAGCTTGAAGAAGCCGTCGCGCATATCCTCGCGAAAACCGATTCCCATGAGTCCCTTGCGGCCAAAATCACCCGCCTTCTTATTATCACGAACCTTCTGGATTTTCTTCCGCAGGCGAGAGGTGAGCGGATCGACATCACAATAGATGACCAGGTCCGGCCAGAGATCCCGCGATGCGAGCTCGAGGACCTTGTCGACACCTTCACGCGCCAGCCCGCGGGCGTGATGCGAATGGGTGATGGCGCTGTAGAGATAGCGATCGCAGAACACGAGATTCCCGGGCAGCAGCTTGGGACGAATGTACTCGTCAATCATCTGCGTATCCCTGGCGACATAGAGCAGGAACTCGGTGACATCGGACATGCGCAGAAAACGCGGATCCCTCGTCAGGTTACGAATCGCCTTGGATATTTCGGATCGAAACACCCCCTTGTCCCTGGCGTGATGTACGGGAATCCCACTATCAATAAGGTATTGCGAGATACGATTGGAAAGGGTCGTCTTTCCACTCCCGTCAATTCCCTCGAAATCGATGAAGACAGGCTCCATTTCCGCTGGAGCACCCTCCGCAGGTTTATCTGAAGCAGTATCGGACATGGTTCAATTATCCACTGGACCGTCGATCCTGGCGGCGACTCCGGCTTCTCCATCCGCCGAAGAAAACCGCCGGCCCTTTCGGCCCTTGTTTAATATGAAGTTGACGCTCGTAGTAAACTTGGAGAGCGACCTGGATCTGAGAGGGCATAGTATAACTTCAAGCCAGCCCGGATAAGAACCCGAAGACAATTTTCTACACTTAATTTCTGCGATCAATTTCGCTGCCCTCCCCACCGGCACGCCAAGATTCGAGGCCGCCAGGGAGACCTGCTTTCCGTAGAGCTCGACAGGCGGAGAATAGACTGTTATCAGATCATCAAAGGTTACACGGAGGTCCTGCTCATCTCTCTGGTAGACCCTGCGTCGATAGTTGATCACCGAAACGGGGCTCAACTCTATCCTCGAGAGCTCCGCCCGCAAGGCGTCATAGGCTCCGTCAAAGCTCTTCCGCAGTTCATCTCCCTTGCCGGTCTCTTCTGCCAGCTCCGGCTGGAGCTTCTCGCGAAGGTCTTCTCCCCGGAGGAAAGCCTGGAGATGTTCCTTGCCGATTCTCAGGCGCTGCTTGGAGACCATCCCATCGCGACGGCGCTTCAGCTCAAGGAAACAATAGGGAGACACCAGCTCCTTTTCGCTGCGGTCCTTGTAATAGTACTCCTTCACCCGGATCTTCAGGTTGTCGTCGTAGCTTCTGCTCGCCCGCTCGTAGAGCCTGAGCTCAGGGGTGTCGAAATACACCGTCGTAATATGAGTGTAGGGGTAGCCGGGGTTGAACTCATAAACAGGAAGGCTCCCCCGGATCTCGCCCTCGAGCACGGCCGCCTCCGCCGCGGTGAGCTCGTATTTCTGCTCGGATCGATGAATGAAATTCGGGCTGAGCCCCTGAAGCTTTCCGTCAACGATCCGCCCGTTATCGCTTCTGCCCTGAAGCACGAAAGAACCCACTTTCGCTAAATTCTTTGCCCCGAAGTCCCTGCCGGCGAATTTATCTCGCCGCCACTTCCACCAGCGAATAAAGACTGCCATTCGAATTGCGTAAAGCCCTGAAGATCAAAGCATTACACGCAACTCGATGATAGGGGCGTGATCGTGACGTGTCAACCATCGCTGACAGGAAGAGGTTCTGTACGACCAGGAGGGGCTCCTGATCAGAACGTCAGCAGCAGTTGGAGGAGCAACTCGTCATTATCGACCTCAACCCCGCCGCCATCTTCAGAGTTCATGACGTATTCGAACTTCATGAAAATATCACCGGTCACCTCCACGATGGCGCCCAGAGTCAGAGCCTGGCGATCCCAGGTACCCGGCAGGCCTGGATCCTTAAAGGACATCCCTCCTGAGCCCGGGGCGTCCACATTGAGAACGCCGTAACGAACCAGGGGCTCGACACTGCGAAAATAGCGGTCGCCCAGCAGCTTACCGAAAGAAAAGCGATAAGAGGCCTGGGTATACCATCCATCACGGTCCATCTCGCCATCTTCGGCCGAGATGAACTGGAAGGCCAGCCGCAGGCCATCCTGCTTACGCAGGCTCTTCTTCCTGTGCGGAAAGATGTCTTCGGCCGAGAGGAAGTAATCGAATCCAACCCCGTACCGGCTCGATCCGTCAGACGTGGAATCTCCATAGCCGGACTCGACGGAATTGTCGGGAAGACGATTGGTCATCAGGTCGCCGGTCAGAAAAGCGATCGAGCCATCGGCAAGCTGATCCGTAAAGTAAAAGGCCGAGACGGCCACATCCCCCAGCCTCTCGAAGTCGCGCTCCCAGCCCAGGCCGATCCCCAGCTCACCGAAGGCGAGATCATCCTCGAGTTCACGGTCATCCTGGACAATGTCATTGAAGCGGGCCGCGTCGAAGGCTACCTCTTTATTGCCCAACTGGTAGCCCTGGCCCAGAGAGAGGGACGCCCTGAAGGCTCCCCAATTATTGGAGAAGTCGAAGGGACCCCGCACATCAGCGGCGAGGCCTCCGTCCCCCCCGGCATCCTCCGCGAAGCCCTCTGTGAAAGCTCCCCCGCCTGAGGATCCGCCGCCTTCACTGTTCTTTTCAAATCGCTCGATACCGGCGGCCGTTCCATTCCTGTGTCCAAAGGTCAACTGCCACACCGCGGCCAGTGATTCATCACGCCAGAAGGCGTTGCCGATGAGTGGATAGGTCTTGGTCCTGCGAGCCGGACGAATAAACCGGTCATCCAACCCGAGCTGGAACCTTGATCGCAGCCACCAATTGGGCTGGATATCATGGCGAACAGCCATCTCCTTGAGAAGCGTGTCGCCATCGACCTGGAAATCAAGCTGCGACTGCACCTTGATCCAGCGGTTGAGCGCGAAGACGGGAGCTAGCCGAAGGCGCTGGAGTTCGAGGTGAGGATCCAGGTGTTCTGGAACGAAATTACTTCCCAGCTCATCGCTGAGGTGGTCATCATTCTGCGAATCGAGAAAATTGAGCTCCACCTTCCCGCCCAGTCTCAGCTCCCCTCCTCCAAGGGTAACCAGGCTGTCGGCGGACTTGTCGTCCTTGAGCTTCTTGAGCTTCGCCTTGAGGTCATCGACCTCCTCGCTGAGCTTCTCGAGCTGCTCCTGGACACCGGCTTCTGGAGCGGCATCCTGGGAAAGAACCAGCCCCATCGGCGCCAGGGCTATGGTAAAGAGCAGCGCGGCGGCGAGGCTCATTCTTCCGGCCAACCAGTTGCATACAGGCTTCATGGCTATATTTCTCATAGGTTAGATATCGGCATCCGATGTCGTGTATCGTTCCAGTTATCCGTGGAAGAGGGAAATACCGCGCTCGAAGGGGCGATAACGCCGGACAGAGGTTCCGAAAAACCGACTTCTGAGCTCTGGCCCCTCGTCATCTCGTACATGGGAGGTCATCAGCAGTAGGATCTTCACCCTCCTCCGGATAGGGAGGAGGAGGCGGTGGACCGCCGGAGTTCAGAAAATTCATCAGGTAGATTCCATCGTTGATGAAGTTCACCTCCCCATCGTCATTCGCATCGTAGCGATCCATACACGATGGAGGGTCTTCCTGGCTGACGCTCAGAATCAGCGTCCCATCGGTCATGTTCACCTCCCCGTTGGCATCCGCATCGCCGCGAATGAAGGTGACCGGCTCCGCGCCGGCCCCGGGAGTGGGCGCCGCCAGAGTGATAATATCTCCTCCCCCATCGGGAAAACGTCCGAGGCTGGTTCCATCTGAACAGTCAGGATTGGGGAACTGAAAACCAAACACATCGACCATGCACGAACCGCGTTCAACCTTGTCGACAAGATAGATTCGCACCGGCAGAGCGGAGTCCCCCGGACGTTCGGGGTCAAACCCGCAGGTTGACCTGATCACGTCCGCCCCATTGGGGTCATCGCAGGGAG
Organism: uncultured bacterium; assembly: GCA_913042995.1. Classification (GTDB taxonomy): domain Bacteria; phylum Planctomycetota; class UBA8108; order UBA8108; family UBA8108; genus UBA8108. Next base: position 4,268 of record CAJWMA010000170.1, read on the forward strand.
AGTTCGGATCGAGGCAGAAGAGCCTTCGGGTTACCCACTCGAGCTCGACGACCAGGTGAGCCGGCGCCTCGGCGCCCTCGAGCGGGGCACCTCCATCTGTCAGCACGACCAGTGAGCCGCCAGCGGAGAGAATCGTCCCAGCCGGAATCGGAACAGCCCGGGGGTCGCTCGGATCAGCCGAGAGGAACATGCCTCCAAGATCGATGTTCGCCCCCGAGTCATTGTAGAGCTCCAGCCAGGGCCGCGCCTCCCCGCCGCTGCCGGGTAGAGGATAGTTCCTGTTTGCCTCGTTGATGGAAATCGCCGGCAGTTCGGCCGTTCCAACCCCCAGGCTGAAACAGCGGTCTTCCGCCTCGCAGGATGATACGACATTACCGCAGGCATCCTGGAGCGAGACCGAATACTCGACCCGGGTAACACCCGCCCCTCCATTCAGGAGCAGGGGCTGGCTGACACGCACCGCGCTATAGCCCGGCGGCGCGGGGAAGGTCTCGCCGAGGAGAACCCTGCTGGAAGACCCCAGCGCCATGGCGCCGCTGACGTCGAATTCCGCGCCGGCGGCCGCATTCTCCCCCATGGCCGCCACCAGGGCCTCATCGAGAAAGAAGATAGCCGCGAGGACGGGAAAAGACCCCGGCGCAACGCAGGGGTTAGGATCATCGCTGCCGGCCTCGGTATGAAAAGCCGAGAAGAAGAGCGGCTCGAGACCATTGTCGGCGCCCGGTGTCGGGCTGACCAGCATGCTCTCACCGATCGCTTCGCAGGGAACGCCGTAGGCCAGGTCTTCGGTTATCTCGCCCCCCTGGAAATCGGAGGGGCAACTCCAGGAGATTCGGTCAACGACGCAATTACCCAGTTCATCAGGTCCTACCAGGTAGAGGGTACTCGAGCAGGAATCGAGCTCGAATCCATCAAGCCCGACCGTAGGAACGGGGAGCCCTCCGTCGGGAACCAGCCCCAGGGCCAGCAGGAGGTAGCCTCCCCGGGCCACGGGGTCTATCCCCTCCGGCAGCGCGAAAGCCCGCGCCCTGCCAACAGGATCTCCGGGCTCCGGCTCGACAGCCAGGTAATGACCCGAGAGATCGTAGAATTCTGCCGCGGAGTCCTGCGGGAGATGAAGCTCTATGTAATTCGGCGACCTGTCGGCGGGAAAGCCGGCAAACCCGGGAAGCTCGATGCTCTCGTTGTCAGGCAGGATCTCGCTGAGCCTGAGGGCCGCGCCGGGGAACCCTCCGGAGAGATAGCTGAAGGAAATCCGCGGCGCGCCCTCGGGGTTTTCCCGCGGCGCGTTCTCCTCGTCAAAGAGTACGCTGATCCCCTGGCGCTGGTCGATAACCGTCAGGCTGAAGCCTACCAACCCGGCGGGCAGCGGCGGGATGATGGCCGTCGCCTCCCAGAGCATCATGCCCGGCGGCGTGTCTTCCAGGCGGTCCTCGGCCGGCTGAATCATCAATCCCGAGTTCTCATCTAATGTGCCCGAGGATCCATCTTCGTGAAGATAATTCAACACGACAGTAAAGGCAGCCTCGCCCTGCGACTCTCTCGCGGCCGAACTCGTTGCGTCGATCGCGACAAAGGTCACCACCTCCGCGGGCTCATCTACCCGCGGACACCGCCTCCCGACAGCCGCCGAAGCGGCAACTCCCGGACGGACGGCCACCTCCTCGATAAAACGAGGAGGCTTATCGCAGGCGAGACGATTAACGCAGGCACCGAGATCATCGAACGCCGCTGGCGGCGAGGGACAATCGGTCACGCTCCCGGGACTCAAGGCCTCAGGGGCGTATCGCTCCTGGAGCGTCTCGGCATCAGGAAAGTCATCAGCCGGAAACCTTGCCGCCGAAAGATCACGCAGGAAAAAATCGTCATCGGCCAGGTTCATCTCCGGATGGGCAGCCGCGTAGGCACTGAAATCCAGTACCGCCCGGTCAATCACCGCGTGAAAGCCTCCCACCGCGGCGGTCAGAGCGAACTCATCCGCCCCGCTCCTGCGGTTCGGGTTCAGCGCGAAACGGGTTGAATAGAATTTCCGAGTCAGGTCAGGCACCAGGTTGCCGGTCTCATCCGGCACCAGCAGCCTGTAAACCCGCCTCACATCTCCACCATCGCCATCAGCGAGGACCAGTCGACACTCTCCGGGCTGCATCAGCAGGTAGCCCGGGTCGGGCTCCCCATCGGTGTCACGGCCGAACATCCAGGTCGCGAGATTGTTGTCCCTCGCGGCATTCCGCCCGACCAGGCCAAACTCGGTGATGTCAATCGGCTCGGAACCGTAATTGTGAATCTCGATCCAGTCCGGCGTTCGCACCGCCTGGTTGTCCTCGCAGGTCTCGCAGACAAATTTCAATGTGTCGATATTCCGCGCCTGGTACTCGTTGATCACCAGGGTGACGCAGCCGCCTCCAAAGGAGAAGCAGCGGCACAGGCTCAGCTCCCCGAACTCATCGGTTATTGTCAGGTTCCACAGGATGGTCTCCACCTCTCCCATCGCATCGGCCGAGGGAAGCAGGGCCTCGTAGGTCAGAACGCGAACAGCCTGGTTGCCGTAGCTCCCATCGACCGTCTCCTGGGGGCATTGGGGATGGGGGTCGCCCTCCCCGGGAACCAGGCTCCCCTGGCATTCAAGCTCGCCGCCCGGGACGATATCTACCGCGACGGTGTTCACTGCCGCTCCCTGCTCACCGAAGAGAGCCTGGCAGATTTCGGGGTCCTGGTCTGCCGCATCACAACCCGGCCGTTCAATAAACTCCATGCTCACCTCCGGCAGTGGAATACCGGGATCGGTCAGAATGGTAAACCTCACGCGAACCGGCTCATCTGAGGCACTGCATAAACTCGGCTGGGGCTGGCCGCCGGCGGCGAAACGCGGCTGGAGAGCCCCGTGGGGATTGTTGCCGAACCCTGGAGTCGGAGCGAAGGAGGTAGCAATCGAATCGGCGCCATCGGGAAAACGTCCGACGCTGGAATCAGCGGAGAGGTTTCGAATACCGATACGGTCAATCTGGCGGCCGTTGGCGAACAGGAAGATGGAATCCCTGGCGGCATTGAGCCCAAAATCAGCGTGCAGCGCGGTGAGAACAACCTCTACGCTCCCCTGCTCTTCCCGGGCGGCCTGGGCGGCAGCCAGTTCATTCCCTCCCACGAGCGTGACCAGCGCGAACCCGCCGGGCTCGAGGGTCAGGTTCGGAGGAAACCGGTACTTTCCGGACCGCTCGATATTATCTGAGAGGGTATACCCCTCCAGGCGCAGCGGCTGATCGTTGGGATTGTAGATTTCCACCCAGTCGAGAGGCAGACCGTTGGTCTCGAAGTCCGAGAAAGACTCATTTCGAGCCATCACCTCGTTGATCACCAGCCGAGGCAGGGGTATTGAAGATCGGTCGCATCCAGACAGCAGGGCCAGGATGATAAAGAACAGACCTATGTGTTTGCGCATTCGTGGAGACCTCCAGACAGCGCCAGTTGGGCGCGTACCATCAAGCTTACCACGCTCCCGGAGATCTGTCCCCGTCAACAAGCCTCTATAAACCTATACTGGCAAACGACCTCTGACGTGTGAAAGCGTCCCCTTGAGCCAGGTTGCTTTTACTCGGAACTTGGAGTCCAGAAGGACAAGATCAGCCCGCTTACCAGGAACGATAGAGCCGAGCTGCCGCGAGACCCCCACGGCGGCGGCGGGGTTCTGAGTGCAATAGCGGACGGCCTTCTCCAGCGGCTCCCCGACCTCTTTCACCTGGACCTCGAGAGCTCTCTCAAGGGTCAGGGCGCTGCCTGCAAGCGTACCGTTTTTCTGTCGAACAACACCGTCACGCAGAAAAACTTCGGCGCCGGCAAAACGGT
>CAJWMA010000171.1 GCA_913042995.1 uncultured bacterium
CGAACCTTGACCAGGTTTCTACCCGGCACTACCGGCAACCCATCCGCCAGTTCGATCCGGGCTCTGCCTTTAACCTCAAGCTCCTGGTTGACCCGTGCCAGTTCATCTCCCTTGAGAACCCAGCGATAACGTTCAACCCCCTCGGCGAGACGATGCAGGTCAAGAACACGGAGGCCAGGGTCAAGCCGGCCAGCGGCGCTTAGCAGCTCAAAGGCGAAGGCCGAAGGGGCGGACCTGTCTGAAAAAACAATCCTCAGGGGCCTCTCCTTCTCATCCTGCTCCAGGTGACCGCGCAGCTCTCCCTTGAGCTCTTCCAGGAAACCAGCGACAGCCTCTTCATTCAATACATTGATCACCGCAGCCGATTCTCCGGGAATGTACATGGGCGGCATCACGATGCTCTGCAGGTAATTGTCCAGCGCGCCATCGCCGGGGCTCCGGTCAACAAGACTCAGGAAGCGGGAGCCCCCACTTGAGCGGAGCTTATAGGCCGGGGTTGGAACCGGGCTCTCAACAGAGAGCTTCAGCCAGGCTCTGACCTTCTGGTCATTCAGATCGATGACCTCGAATTCCATCCCGCCGGTAAGACGATATTCGTGCGTCGCTACAAACCAGGATGGCAGGCCCCCAAAAAGCCAGGTGGCAACCTCCAGCGCCCCCGCGCCTGAGGAGACCTGGGGCTCAGGGAGAACTTCTTCCGTCTCCAGGCTGACACCAACCAGGAAATCCAGGTTGCGCCCCTCTCGCAAGGCCGCCGATGTGGTTGTCGAGCTGAGCGCCAGCGCCCTGCCGACCAAGGCATCATCAGATGCCAGCGCGGCGCAGACCCGCCCAAGAGCGGCCTCGGCGTCGGCGGGCTCCCTGGCGGCGGAAGCTTTCAGAAAAACTCCAACACTGTAGGGGAACACCTCGGAACTTCCGGAAGAATTCCGTATAGCTCCACCGGAGCAGCCGGTCAGGACCAGCAAGGCCATGACAAAAAAAGAAACTGTCTTTCGTGATCTATAGTGAAAACGTCGAATTCTATTCATAGGACATTCAACTCAGACAAGACGAAAGAAAAGCGCGGCCCACGGCAAAACGCGATCAACACCCAACCACAACTACCCCGCATGAGACTCTACTGAGAGTGTCTTCCTACTGAGGACACCAAGGTCCGATTATAGCACTCGTTAGGTCATTTCCTAAGCTAACCGATCCTTTTCAACTTGAGCGCCCCGTGACGCGGCAGGCACCCCGTAAGAGCCTTCTTCTTGCCGCATCCTGGTTGTGAAAAAACACCGGTAGAAAGCCGGGCGGCCCCCACTCAAACCAAACATCTGGCGAGCAATCACCTCATTTCGAAGGTAAAAATCCTCTGGAGCCGGACTGTGGGGCGTTCCTTTTCACTAACAGGGAAGTTATATTTCATCAGGCGGCCGGACTTCGAAAGAGCCGGCCTGGCACCAAGAAAGGAAGACCTTGAAGATAGCAATAGGCGGCGACCATGCCGGATTCGAGCTTAAAAAGTTCATCTCCGGTCACCTCAGCGAATCCGGCCACGAAATTCTCGACGTAGGAGCCCTCGAATACGATGGCGAAGACGATTATCCCGATTTCGCCAGGCTCCTGGCGGAGGCGGTGATGGAAGGCAAGGCGGATAAAGGGATCCTGATCTGCGGAAGCGGCGTCGGGGTGTGTATCGCCGTAAACAAGCATCCAGGTCTGCGGGCAGGGATCTGCCACGACACCTATTCCGCGGCGCAGGGTGTCGAACATGACAATATGAATGTCCTTTGCATCGGGGAGCGGGTCGTTGGACCGGCGCTGGCCCGCGAGGTCGTCGAGGCCTTCCTGGGCGCAGACTTCGCGGCAGAGGGCCGGCACCAGCGGCGCTACGAAAAGGTACTCGGAATTGAAGAGCGCTACCTGGGTTCCTCGGCGGACTGACCGCAGGACAACGAATGAATGACCCCGTAGAGAAGTCCGGCTTTCTCGGCTATCTCCTGGAAGCGGACTACCGCTTCCTGCAGGAGCGGGATCTCGGCCTCGACCTCTACAACAGCGGGTCTTGCGGACTGATCGTCTTCGTGCTCACGGTGGCGGCGGCCACGATTTTCTTCCTGTCGATGTTCCATCTCATCCCCCAGCGCAAACACGTCACCCTCCTGCTGCTGGGAACCAGCGGCCTGGCCTTCGCCTTCGGTCTGCTCGGCACCTGGCTGAACCACCTCCGGCTGGAGGAGGTCGGCAGGGAGCTCTTCAGTGAAGCCGGCGGAACGCGGCCGGTTACCGCCGGACAGCGGGCCGCCATCCTCGTTCTGCCCCTGGCCGTGGGCGGCGTCTCTCTTTTCACGAGCCTGGCGGGATACCTCTACCTGCTGGTCTTCTGGACCTCGGACCTCTTTCGCTCGAGCGAGGAACCGAAGAAGAAGCCGAAAAAGAGCCGGGCGCGGAATGTCAGGAAGTCGGCTGGAAAATAATGTCGATGTTCTCTTCCGCGGCGGCGGCCTGCAGCTCGGCCCGGAGCTCGTTGACCGCCTGATCGACAGGGACCTGGACCTCCATCTCCAGGGAAAAGATCGGCGAGCCGGTGATGGGCGCCTGGTTGAGCGAGGTGTCAAGACTCGCCACATTCACCCCCCGATCGCTGAGAATACCGGTGATCCGATGGACGATGCCGGGATGGTCAAGCGCCACGGCCTGCAGGCTGTAGCCGATAACAGCCGATGAGGGACCGGGCGAAGCCACAGGCTTGATCTGCAATTCCAGGTTGAGCTCTGAAGCGACCGCGGCCAGCCCGCTCCTGACCGACTCGAGCTGATCAGTGTTGCCAACCACCAGGACGAAGAGGGCAAACTCTCCTCCGAGGATCGCCATCCTGGAATCCTCCAGGTTCGCCCCGGCATCGAAAATGACACCGGACACGGAATCGACGATGCCGGGCTGATCCCTCCCCGACGCCGACACGAGGACTGTTTCCCGCTGTTGCTGCTCCACCCTGCTATATCTCCAGGTTAAGACCAATATTTATCCGACCGAGCATAGCAGCAGGGGAGAGCTTCCTTCAACCCTCCACCCCGGACAACTGCCGGTAATCATGAGACTCCCGGCACCTCCGCCTCGGCGGGGCCGATAAGTAGAAAGAGAATTACCTGGCGGCGGATTCATCGTAAATGAACTCAATTCAACCCGGGGAAACTGCCGATGAATAGACTAGTCCGTAGAGCGGGAAAAATCAGCTCAACTCGCGGCGGAACGCGGTATTCCAATGAAACGAAAACTCATCTTATTACTCTTACTCACGGCCTCCTTCCTCCTGGTCGACGCCTTCAACTCGGCGCCCAGGGCGCATGCCGAAGATCTGCCCCGTGCCGGCGAGGCGTACATCATCCGTGAGCACGACAATCTCTTCCGGATCGCGGAGCGAGCCTACGGCAACGGCTTCGACTATTACCGCATCCTCGAAGCGAACCCATGGATCGAACCCGACAGGCTGATTCCCGGAAAACTCATCGAGATACCCGCGGCGGCCCGGCCAATTGGACCGCTCCCCCCCGAGAGCCTCGAGGAGGAGCTGGCGGAAGCTGGGGTTCTTGTTGAGGCGGCCTCCACCAGGGCGCCGGCAACGATCGAACCCGTTCCTGTCGAGGAAAAGGCAGACGATGGCGAAGAGGCCGGGGGCGCCCTGCCGCCCGCAACCGTTACGCACTCCGATCCGGCCCCGGGAGCGGAAAAGAAAACCTCCGTCTGGAACACTCTGCAAAGCCGGATCCAGTCGAAGACCTTCTTCGGTTTCAGCCTCGAGATGTTCGCCTGCTACGTGCTTCTCTTCTGCCTGGGGCATGCGATCCTGCAGGGCCTGATCGTCTGGATCACCTCCCATATCACCTTTGTCCGCGAAGCCTCGATCAGAAAATCTTTCAAGGCGACCTTCCTCACGGAGATGATCACGCTCTGTACTCTGCTGATCGTTAGCGTCGTCGCCATCATGATGCTCTACGTAGGCACAGAAAACGCCATCGAGGGCTCTTCCTCACAGCTCTTCCCGCTGGTCGAAGACTACCTGGGGAGACCGGTTGGAATGCTGGCGATGGCCTGCTGCCTGCTGGGGCTCCATGTTCTCCTCAGCCTGCGCTTCATTCCCCAGATCTTCGAGATCCAGAAGGCCCAGGCCTTCATGGTCGTTTTCCTCGGAGTCCTGGCCCCCCACCTTGCCGGCTTCTACGTCGTCGGTAAAAAGATGGGCTTCATCCAGGCCTGAGGCCTGAACCCTCCCGACGGCGGCGGCAACAGGCTCCCCCCATCCGGCACGAATCAGGATGGTTGTCTACCCAGTCGGGCGGTGATACCCTGATGTCTCGCGCGGGAATCCGGGTATCCCATCTTCCAGCGAAGCAACCATCCTGACAGGAGCCTACAGATGAACCATCGCCTGTTTTGCACATCCTGCCTGCTAATCCTGCTGCTCGGGATCGCCGGCGCCCTGGAGGCGGCCAGGGGCAATATTGTCATGTTCGTGGTCGATGACCAGGGTCGTGATGCCGGCTGCTACGGCAACAAGGCCATCAGAACACCGAACCTCGACAAGCTTGCCGCCGACGGAACAGTCTTTCAGCACGCCTACTGCACCACCGCCAGCTGTTCCGCCAGCCGATCGGTGATCCTGACGGGACTGCACAACCACTCCAACGGCCAGTATGGACACCAGCACTCCTACCACAACTTTCATACCCGCAAGAGTGTCCGGAGCCTGCCGGTTCTCCTCTCAGAGGCGGGCTACCGTACCGCCAGCATCGGCAAGTACCATGTTCAGCCCGAGGCGGTCTACCATTTCGACACCTATCTCAAAGGCAACCAGGGTGGTTCGCGCAACGCGGTCACCATGGCGCAGAAATGCAGAGCCTGGCTTGGCGAAAAAACTGACAAGCCCTTCTTCCTCTACTTCTGCACCTCGGACCCGCATCGCAGCGGCCGCCAGGCGGGCCATCCCCTGAACCGTCCAGACTTCTTCGGCAACGGACGCAAATACAATGCTGTCAATGAGCAGACCTTCAAGCCCGAAGACGTGATCGTGCCCCCCTACCTTCCGGACACCCTCGAGTGCCGCAGGGAGCTTGCCCAGTACTACCAGTCTGTGGCGAGACTCGACCAGGGGCTTGGCCTGCTGGTGAAAATACTCAAGGAGCTGAAGCTCTACGACAACACCCTCATCCTCTACCTCAGCGACAACGGAATCGCCTTTCCCGGCGCCAAGACCAATCTCTACGAACCCGGCATGCGCCTGCCGCTCGTGGTACGCGGCCCCGCCCAGAAAAAGCGCGGCGGCTCCACCAACGCCATGGTCAGCTGGGTCGACCTGGCGCCGACGATTCTGGGCTTCGCCGGGGCGACACCGAAGAACTACAAATTCCACGGCCGCTCCTTCCTCGGAGCCCTCGATGAGGAAAACCCCAGGGGCTGGGACGAGGTCTACGCATCTCACACCTTCCACGAGATCACCATGTACTACCCGATGCGGGTTTTGCGCGAGAGGCGCTTCAAGTACACCCTCAACATCGCCAGCGGGCTGACCTACCCCCACGCCTCCGACCTCTGGGCCTCGGCCGCCTGGCAGGGCGTCTGGCAGAGAAAGGACCGCTACTACGGCAAGCGCACCGTCGACGCCTACCTGCACCGGGCGAAGCACGAGCTCTACGATCTCGACCGCGATCCGCACGAGATCATCAACCTCGCCAACAATCCCGACCACGCCGAGACACTCAAGCGCATGCAGGCGAAGCTCAAAAAATGGCAGCAGCAAAGCGGCGACCCCTGGAAGTACAAGTACATTTACGAATAGGGCACAGGAGAAATATGAAAACTGTCAGCACCCTGGCGCTCTCCGCGCTTCTGTTGATCTGCGCGCTTACCCACGGCCACGCGGCCGATGAAAAAAAGCCGCCGCGCGGCTACTCCATCCCGCTGATCGACCTGGCTGGTGAAAAACACCGCCAGGTGGTCGTTGACCGCGAAAAGGGTGTCTACCTGGGGCACCCCACGACGGTACTGCTCGAGGACCAGAAAACCATGATCTGCGTCTATCCCGCCGGCCACGGCCGCGGGCGGATCATCATGAAACGCAGCGCCGATGCCGGGCTTACCTGGAGCGCCAGGTTGAAAACGCCGGAAAACTGGGCCACCTCGAAGGAAGTGCCGACACTCCACCGGGTCATCGACCCGGCCGGAAAAAAACGCCTCATCATGTTCTCCGGCCTCTACCCCGCCCGCCTGGCGGTTTCAGAAGACGATGGCGCCACCTGGTCGCCGCTGAAAATCCTTGGTGACTGGGGAGGAATCGTCGTCATGGGAAGCGTGATCGACCTGAAAACGGGCCCGGGAAACTACATGGCCCTGTTCCACGATGATGGCAGGTTTTTCACGAAGAACGGCAAACGCGCGAAGCGGGCTCTCTTTACCGTCTACAAGACCTTCTCGAAAGACGGCGGGCTCTCCTGGAGCTTCCCCGAGGCCATCTTCGCGCGCTCCGACCTGCATCTCTGCGAACCGGGCACGGTTCGCTCTCCCGATGGAAAACAGATCGCCGTTCTCTTTCGGGAAAACAGCCGACGGCGCAACGGCCACGTTATCTTCTCCAATGACGAAGGCGTCACCTGGACCGCTCCGCGGGAGCTTCCCGGCTCGCTGACCGGAGACCGGCACACGGCGCGGTACGCTCCCGATGGACGGCTCTTCATTTCTTTCCGTGACCGGACCCTCGAAAGCGCGACCCAGGGAGACTGGGTCGGCTGGGTCGGCACCTACGACGACATCGTCAAGGGGAACGAAGGCCAGTACCGGGTCCGCCTCATGGACAATACCCGCGGCGCCGACTGCGCCTATCCCGGCGTCGAGAGACTTCCCGATGGCACCTTCGTGACAACCACCTACGGCCACTGGGTCAAGGGAGAGTCCCCCTTCATCGTGAGCGTCCGCTTCAAGCTCGAAGAGCTGGACAAGAAGGCCCGCGACGCGAAGAAGTGATCCTTCAGGCCTCACCCTTACCGGCCTGATCCTTCTTCCCGCCTCCGGTCTTCAGCTCGATCACCTTCAGGTTGAGAACCTCGACGAAGAGCGAGAAGCCCATGGCGAAGTAGATATAGCCCTTGGGTATATGGAACTCGAGGCCATCAGCGACCAGGGCCATGCCGATCAGGAGCAGGAAGCTCAGCGCGAGAATCTTGATGGTTGGCCGGTCGTTGACGAACTTGCCGACACCGCGGGCGAAGAAGATCATCAGCAACACCGAGATGACAACTGCGATGATCATCACGGGAAGTTCATCCACCATCCCCACGGCCGTAATGACTGAATCGAGAGAAAAGACGATGTCCAGAAGCATGATCTGCACGAGCGTCGAAACAAAATTGGCCTGCACGCCGCCCTTGCCCTTCTCATCATCATGACCCTCGAGATTATGGTGAATCTCGTGGGTGCTCTTACCAAGAAGAAACAGCCCGCCTAATATGAGAATCAGGTCGCGGCCGGAGATCTCGGACCCAAGAACTGTAAAGAGCGGTGCCGAGAGGCCGAGCACCCATTTCAGACAGAAAAGCAGGGCGATTCGCATGCCCATAGCCAGCAGCAGGCCTACACGCCAGGCTGTCTTACGCTGGTCTTCGGGAAGCCGGCCGGTCAGCACCGAGATGAAAACGATATTGTCGATACCGAGGATCAGCTCCAGGCCCGTAAGGGTCAGGAGGGCTATCCATGCCTCCGCCGAATCCATCCACGTGAACCAGTCCATCAGCAAGCTCCAGGGTCCTCTCAAGGTCTCAACACAGACCCGGCAAACCAGGCCGGCGTTATTCTGGCCGATTGTCCCGACATCAGACCACTCAAATCCCGCCAAACAGCGTCTTTTCGGGCCGCTTCGAGATCGTTTGTCTTTCGGTACAAATCAAGCGATAATAGGCTTCAGCAGGATTCCTGATCCTCCGAAAACAGGGATGGATACCGCAGCGAATCGGAAATGAAACCATGCTCGAAATCCACGGACCTCAATTCAGCCACTGTGACGGGCTCACGCGCCGCGCCTTCCTGAGCGCCGGCGCCGC
>CAJWMA010000172.1 GCA_913042995.1 uncultured bacterium
AAACGTCGGCAGCGACTATCTCGAAAAACGCTCACTGAAAAAGAGCGCCGGCTGGATTCTGCTGTGGGCGCTCGGGGTAGGGGCGGTCATCTCCGGAGATTACTTCGGCTGGAACTTCGGGTTGGAGGCGGGAGGTTTCTGGGGTCTCGCCATCGCCACGCTTGTAATGGCTGTGATGTATGTCTGCATGGTTTTCAGTATCGCGGAACTCTCTGCCGCCCTGCCCCATGCCGGGGGGTTTTATTCTTTCGTGAGAAACGCCTTCGGCCCTACCGGCGGCTTCATCTGCGGTCTCACCGATGCGATCGAATACGTCATCACCCCAGCGGTTATCGTTGTCGGGATAGGCGGCTACATGAATGACCTCGTTGGTGGATTGACCGGTGAAGAATTCAGCGGCTACGACCCGCTCTGGTGGGTGCTGGCCTACCTCTGCTTTGTCACCATCAATATTCGAGGCGTCGAGCTGACCCTGAAAGTCGGCCTGGTTATAACCCTGGCCGCGCTGGCCGTGCTCATTGTTTTCTATGTAAGCGCGCTGGTATCCGGGAGCTTCGATCCGGAGCTCCTCTTCAACATACCGGCGGAAGAAGGCCAGGACCCGAGATGGCTGCCAAAGGGCTGGAGCGGCGTCTTCCTCGCCCTGCCATTCGCGATCTGGTTCTATCTGGCCATTGAGCAGTTGCCGCTGGCGGCGGAAGAGACCCACGATGTAGTCAGAGACATGCCCAGGGCGCTCATCCTTGGCATCATCACCTTGCTGGCGCTCTCCGTTTTCACCCTTGTTCTGAACACCGGTATCGGCGGCGGCGCCCTGGCCATCCAGAAGTCCGACGCGCCGCTGGGAGAGGGCTTCAAGGCAATCTTCGGATCGGGTGGAATGACCCTCTTCCTGACTCTCATCGCGTTGACCGGGCTCATCGCCAGCTTCCATACGATCATCTACGCCTACGGACGAGTGCTCTTCGCTCTCTCGCGGGCGGGCTATTTTCCACGTTGGATATCCAGAACCTCCGGACAGAAAACGCCTCATCGCGCTCTCATCCTCGGAGCCGTGATCGGCCTCGCCTGCGCGCTCGTACTTCATTTCCTTGGCGAAAAAGAAAGTGAAAGCGGCGAGGTGGTCAATACCGCTGTAGGTGGCGCCCTGCTCAACATGGCTGTCTTCGGGGCGGTAATCTCCTACGCGCTGGTCATGTTCAGCTATATCCGGCTTCGAATTACCCGCCCTGATATAGAGCGTCCCTATCGAAGTCCGCTGGGAATCCCGGGAGCCGCGCTTGGCGCCCTCCTCTCCATCGCCGCGCTGGGAGCCACGATCTACCGGGAAGATTTCCGTCCCGGTATTTACGGGGTCGGGGCATTTCTTGTGCTCGGTATGGTTTACTATCTTCTTTACAGCCGTCACAAGCTCGTGGCCCAGGCGCCCGAAGAGGAGGTCGCCCTCCTGGCGAAACACCTCGGCGAGCTCGACGGTACAATGGAGTCGAATGAATGAGCGAAAACCAGGGCCTTCTCAATCTTGATCAGCTGAAACGACTGGCGAGGGAAGACGAGATCGACACCGTGCTCGTGGTCTTCAGCGACCTCTACGGCCGCTTCATGGGCAAGCGCTTCGATGCCGACTTCTTCCTCGAGAGCGCGGCGAAGGACGGCACCCACTGCTGCAACTACCTGCTCACCGTCGACATGGAGATGGAGCCGGTGCCCGGCTACGACCTCGCCAACTGGGAATCCGGCTACGGGGACTTCCACATGGTTCCCGACCTCTCGACCCTCAGGCAGGTAACCTGGCTTGAAAAAACCGCGATGGTCATCTGCGACCTGGAAGATGACAAGGGACACGCCCCGGTGGCCGAGGCTCCGCGCTCGCTCCTGCGCAGGCAGCTCGCGGCCGCCTCAGCGGCGGGCTACGAGGCCTTCGCCGCCTCGGAGCTCGAGTACTACATGTTTGAAGACACCTACCGGGAGGCGCATGAGAAAGGCTACTCGGGCCTGCGCCCGACCGGCTGGTACCTCGAGGACTACCACATGCTGCAGGGCACCCGGGTCGAGAAGCTCAACCAGGCCGTTCGCAGAAACCTGAAGCTCTCCGGGGTCCCGGTCGAGAACTCCAAGGGCGAGTGGGGACTCGGCCAGCACGAGCTCAACATCCGCTACGCCGAGGCGCTCGACATGGCCGACCGCCACTCGATCTACAAGCAGTGCTTCAAGGAGATCGCCGGAGAGCTCGAGATGAGCGTCACCTTCATGGCCAAGTACGACGACAACCAGGCCGGCTCGAGCTGCCATGTGCACCTCAGCCTCTGGGAAAACGGCCGCAACGCCTTCGATGGCGAGGACGAGCTCGGCCCGGTGCGCTGCTCGGAGATCTTCCGCTGGTTTCTCGGCGGCTGGATCGCGCACGTGCCCGATGTGATGGTCTTCTACGCTCCTACCCCGAATTCGTACAGGCGCTACCAGTCGGGATCCTGGGCTCCGACGCAGCTGGCCTGGAGTCATGACAACCGCACCGCCGGGTTCCGGGTCGTCGGCAGCGGCAGCAGCCTTCGCATCGAATGCCGACTTCCGGGCGCCGACTGCAACCCCTACCTTGTGTACGCGGCGGCGCTGGCCTCTGGGCTTGACGGCATCTCCAACCAGATCGAGCCGCCGCCTCATTTTGAAGGCGATGTCTACCAGGCAAAAGACCTTCCCGCCGTTCCCGCGAACCTCGCTGAGGCGACCGAGCTCTTCGAGAAGAGCTCCTTCGCCAGGGAGGCCTTCGGGGACTCGGTGGTTGACCACTACACGCGCTTCTTCCGTACCGAGGAGGCCGCGCGTGACACCACCGACAACCTTTGGGATCGCAAGCGCTACTTCGAGCGCATCTGAGGACCTGCCCGAGACATGAAGCCCGCACTCATTGGAATCCCCACCTACGGACGCAACGACGATGGGCACTTCTTCCTGCCGGCTGAATACGTCGAGTCGGTTCGAAGAAGCGGCGCGTCCCCCATCCTCCTGCCGCCGGGAGAAGATCACCTCGACCGCTGGTTCGAGCTCGTCGACGGGATCCTCTTTCCCGGCGGCGGCGACATCGACCCCGACCGCTACGGCGGAAGCGAACATGAAATGATCTACATGGTCGACTCCGAGCGTGACGCCACGGAGTTCGCACTACTCAACAGGGTCCTCGAATCCGGCCTGCCCACCCTCGGAATCTGCCGCGGCACCCAGCTCTTGAATGTCACGCTGGGAGGAACGCTCTTCGACCATCTGCCCGACCACGTGGGAGATGAGATCAACCACCGCCTGCCGCCGCGCGAGCCGACACCACACGCGATCCGGGTTGAGAAAGACTCCGGCCTGGCGACGATCCTCGGCAAGACCGAATTCGATGCCGAGTCCTGGCATCACCAGGCCATTCGCGATGTCGCCCCGGGGCTCACCGTGGTAGCCCGGGCGCCTGACGGCACCATCGAGGCTGTAGAAAAAACGGACCATCCATGGCTCTACGCCGTACAGTGGCACCCGGAGCTGACCGCGGCGGAGGATCCGGTCCAGCAACGGCTCTTCAACGCGCTGGCGGAGGCCGCCCTCGCGGCCCGCCAACCGGCAACAGGCAACGAAGGAGAATAGAATGCGACTCGAAGGTAAAGTAGCCCTCATCACCGGCGGAGGCGGCGGGATCGGCCGGCAAACAGCCCTGGCCTTCGCGGCCGAGGGCGCCCGGATCGTGGCGACCGACGTCAACTCCGAAGGCGGCGAGGAGACCGTCTCGTTAGTAAAAGAGGCCGGAGGCGAGGCGATCTACCGGGACGCCGACGTCTCGAAGGCGGGTGACTGCGAGGCCATGGTCCAGGCCGCCGAGGACGAGTTCGGACGGCTCGACATCCTCTTCAACAACGCCGGAATCATGCACCCCGAAGACGGTGATGCCGTGGCGACCGAGGAGGAGATCTGGGACCTCACCATGAACATTAACCTCAAGGGGGTCTTCTTCGGCTGCAAGTACGGGATCCCCGCCATCCTGCGCGCCGGCGGCGGCTCCGTGATCAACACCGCCTCTTTCGTCGCGGTCCTCGGAGCGGCCACGCCGCAGCTGGCCTACACCGCCAGCAAGGGGGGCGTCCTGGCGATGACCCGGGAGCTCGCGGTCATCCATGCCCGCGAGGGAGTACGGGTCAACGCCCTCTGCCCCGGCCCGCTGAAAACCAAGATGCTGATGGACTTCCTCGACACCGAGGAGAAGAAGCAGCGCCGCCTGGTACACGTCCCCATGGGGCGATTCGGCGAGGCGACGGAGATGGCCCAGGCCGCTCTCTATCTCGCCTCCGAAGATTCCTCCTACGTCACCGGCACGACCTTCATGGTCGACGGCGGCATCACCAGCGCCTACGTAACGCCGGAGTGAGCGGATGCCTCTCGATGTCCTGAATCCCTTTGACCAGAGCGTTGTCTGCAGCCTCGACTACGATGAAGGCGGCGCGCTCGAGGCGAAGATCGCCGCGGCGCACGGCGCCGCTGAACGCTGGCGGCAGGTTCCTCTTGACGAGCGTATCGAACAGGTTCGCCAGGGACTGGAGCGCTTCCGGACCAGCTCCGAGCGGATCGCCAAGGAGGTCTCACGACAGATGGGCAAGCCCATCGCCCAGGCTCGCGGCGAAGTCAACACGGTCTTCGCGCGCGCCGACCACATGCTGGAGATCGCACCGCAGACCCTCTCTCCCGAGATCCTCCCCCCTGTAGATGATCTCCATCGACGCATCGAACACGCCCCGCTCGGCGTCGTCTTCAATCTCGCGGCCTGGAACTATCCACTGATCATCCCGGTCAACGTCATTGTACCGGCGCTCGCGGCCGGCAACACGGTGCTGCTGAAACACAGCGCGAAGACACCGCTTTGCGGGCAGGCTTTCGAGGAGGCCTTCGGCGAGCTCGAGGTTCCCGCGCTGGTGACTGACCTCGTCCTCACCCACGAGGCGACAGCCGGTGTGATCGCCGATCCGAGGGTCAACCACCTTTCTTTTACCGGCTCGGTTGAGGGAGGACACGCGGTCTACCGCCAGGCGGCCGAGCGTTTTATTGATGCCGGCCTCGAGCTCGGCGGTAAAGACCCGGCCTACATCGCCCGGGATGCCGACCTCGACTTTGCCATCGCCAACACCGTCGACGGAGCCTGCTACAACGCGGGGCAGTCCTGCTGCGCGGTAGAGCGGGTCTATGTACACCAGTCCCTGCTCGACGACTACCTCGCCGGAGCCCGGGAGGCCCTCGAGGCCTACCGCCCTGGCGACCCGCTCGAGGAAGAGACCACCATCGGGCCGCTGGCAAGTCGCGGCGCGCTCGATTTCCTCGAAGAGCAGGTCCAGGATGCGATCAACCGCGGAGCGAGTCTCCTCACCGGCGGCGCCCGGGCCCCGGATTGCGCCGGGAATTTCTTCCAGCCGACGCTCCTTGCTGGTGTCCCGAACGAGGCCGCCGCCATGCAGGAGGAGAGTTTTGGCCCGATCCTGCCGGTGCTCGCGGTCTCCGGCGACGAGGAAGCGCTCGCCCACATGCGGGACACCCGCTTCGGCCTGACCGCGTCCATCTGGACCAGCGACCAGGAAAGAGCCGAGCGCTTCGCGCGCTCACTCGATGCCGGAACCATCTTCCAGAATCGATGTGACTTCCTTGACCCGGCGCTTCCCTGGACAGGCTGCGGCGACAGCGGCAAGGGCTCGACCCTCTCGTCCTACGGCTACCTTCACCTCACACGACGAAAGAGCATCCACTTCCGTACGAAGACCTGAGAGGCTCTTACTTCAGCGATTGCAGGTAGGCGATGAGGTCGGCGAGCTGTTCGGGAGTGAGGCTGTTAACGAGACCGATCGGCATGACCGAGCCCGGCGATTTCCGCCGCAAACCAACCTCGCTCTTCCTGATCGTCGAGGAGATCCCGTTGGTCTGCCTGAGCTCGACCTCGTCGGCGCTCTCGCTGGTTACAAATCCCGTCATCGCCTTGCCGTTCTTCATGACGAAGACGTAGGTGTCGAAGCCCTGGGCGATCTTCGCGCTCGGCTTGAGGATGGACTCGACCAGCTCCGCCTTCTTATAACGCTTGCCGATGTCGACCAGGTGCGGCCCCTTGGGAAGCTGCCCGTTGGCCGTGGTGTGGCAGGTATTGCAGGTCTGAAGCTTGAAGAGTGCCTCGCCCCGCTTTGCCGATCCTTTCGCCTCCAACGCGCGGCTGGCGGCCAGCTCGGCCTTGAGATTCGCCACCAGGTTCGGGTTGTTCGGGTCGGCCTTGGGAACCGCGATCGGAGCCTGGGCCTCCTTCGCCCGCGCGGCGACGGTCGCCGCGGTTGGCAAACCGGCGATCTTGACCTTATGGCGCGCCAGCTCTGAAGCTGTGCTCTCGAGGGTTTTCGCATCGGCGCCGGCGAGAAAGGTTTTCAGGATGGCGGCTATCTTTTCGCTCTGGGCCCAGGGTTTCCGGTCGTAATAGGGTCCGCTGCGATCCGGACGCGTACCCCACCAGCCGCTCTTGTAGTCTCCCTCACGGTGGTAGAGGCGAACCAGGGTCGTGAGGATTTCACGGCGGGTGGCGGCGCTCTGGGTGCGGCTCAGACCAGCCGCCAGCCCCGAAACGGCCTCTTCGTTGTGCATGTATTTCAGGGCCCAGAAGGCCCCGGCCGCGTGTGGCCCTTCGAGAGCCTCCAGGCAGGCCTGTACCGAGCTGCAGCTCTCCAGCGCGCGCACCGCCAGGTGTGGAATGACCCGGCCGGGATCCGCCTGCTTGTAGAGCGGCCTGGCCTCCGGTTCTGGCTGGCCGGAAGGACGTATCGTGAGAGGAAGAATGGCCTTGCCCGCCTCGCGACGGCCGAGGCGCCCAAGGCTGATCAGCGCCTGCGCCCTCACCCGGGGATTCTCATCCTCGAGCGCGGCAAGGAAGGGATCCAGCGGCAGCTTGTCGAGACCTTCCCGATCGTCCGTCAGGGCTCGCAGGGCAGCCTCGCGAATGGATGCATCATCGAGCAACTTGAGTAAAATCGCGTTCGAGGCGGTCCCCAGGATCTGCTTCAGAGTATAGATCGCGGCGATCCGGCCGTAGAGCGGCGCCTTGGCATCGGCCGCCAGGCCTGAGAGCCCCGCGACCCTCGCGGCGCCTTTTCCGCGACGCACAAGCTCGCGCTGGGAGTGAAGCCTGTGAACCGCCGAGGGCGAAGAGAGGTAGCCCAGGAGGGCGGCCTCGCTGCTGAGGTGCGGCGGCCTGAAGGGCTTCGGGGTAAAACCGGCCGGGGTGACCTGGGTAACGAAGCCGACATTGGGGCCGCTGAAGTTAAACTTGCCGTTCTTCCAGCTCGTCACGTAGAGGCGGCCGCTGCCGTCAACGTCCATGTCGGTCGGACGCGGCAGCTTGATAAAAACCTCCTGGTGGGCGTCAAAGGTAGCCCCGTTGGCCGGTAGGTTGTGACGATAGACCGTGCTGGTTCCCCAGTCGCAGGTATAGAGCGCGTCGGCGTAGGGCTTCGGCCAGCGCAGGTCCTGGAAATACATCGCGCCGCAACCGGATCCGCCTCCGTAATCCTTCAGTGGCGGGAAGGTCTCCTCGGTGAAATTCAGGTAGAGCGAGGGGTAGCCATACAGACCCGACTGCATGACGTGACTGAGGCGAATATCCCAGCCACCTCCATCATTGGTGTTATCGCGGGTATAGAGGTTCAGGTAGGGATCGACGCAGATATCGACGATGTTCCGCTGTCCCCAGCTGAAGATCTCCATGCCGGTGCCGTCAAGCCGAACGCGAATGACCCCACCGCCGCGGCGGGCAAGCATGGTTCCATCTTTGCCTTTGGCCTCCGTGAATCCGAAATCGCCAACGGCGATGTAGAGCCATCCATCGATACCCATGCGGATCCCGTTGGTCGTATGGTCCGCTCCCCTGCGCTTGGTCTCATCGGAGCTGATGCCGGTGATGAGCGTCTCCTGGCGGTCGGCG
>CAJWMA010000173.1 GCA_913042995.1 uncultured bacterium
GGCGATGCGGTAGTCATCCTCGCCGAAGGCCGGGGCGATATGCACGATCCCGGTTCCCGAGCCGTGCTCCTGGGCCGCGTCGATGACGACGAAATCAGCCGCGACGATCTCGAAGGCCTTGCCGTCCTCGGGCTCCTTGAAATCAAGCAGCTGCCGGTAGCGCCGTCCGACGAGCTCCGAGCCGGGGAATGGATCGGAAAATACCGGTTCGGGAGCCGGGGCTTCCTCCTCCTCGCCCTTCTTCTTCGCCGGCGGCGCGAAGAGCTTCGGCGCGAGGTCAGCGGCGACAACCAGCCGCTCGCTCGACCCGTCTTCACGTGCCGTGGTCACCTCGACATACTGCCCGGCCTCGGCCACCGCCAGGACAACGTTCGAGGGCAGGGTCCAGGGGGTCGTGGTCCAGGCCAGGTAGCTGAGGTCCGGGTCTTCGGCGTCGCGAAAGCGAACGAAGACGCTCGGGTCCTCCACATCGCGGTAGCCCTCGCCGACCTCGGCGGCCGACAGCGCGGTGCCGCCCTGGGGCCACCACCACACGACCTTGCGGTCCTCGTAGAGCAGCCCCTTGTCAAAGAGCTCCTTGAGAGACCACCAGACGCTCTCGACGTAGCTCTTGTGGAAGGTCACGTAGGCCTCGGAGAGATCGACCCAGAAGCCGATGCGCTCGGTCAGCTCTTCCCATTCCTTCGTGTAGACGAAGACCGAGTCGACGCACTTGCGGATGAACTTCTCAACCCCGTACTCGAGGATGCCCTCCTTGCCGGAGATCTCGAGCGCCTTCTCGACCTCGATCTCGACCGGCAGCCCGTGGGTGTCCCAGCCCGCCTTGCGCGGCACAAGGAAGCCGCGCATGGTCTTGTAACGCGGAAAGACGTCCTTGATAACCCGGGTCAGGACGTGCCCGTTGTGCGGCATGCCGTTGGCCGTAGGCGGCCCCTCGTAAAAAACGAAGGTCGGCGAGCCGGCGCGCCGCTCGAGGCTCCTGGCGAAAATCTCCCGCTCTTTCCAGAAGGAGACGATGTTCGCCTCCTCGGCGGGAAAGTCATAACGTTCGGGTACTGCTTTGAAGACTGACATACTGGCTGATAGGCTATTAAGACCTTGTCTTCCAACGGAGGTTGAGAGTATATCGACCTGTCCGGATTTGGTGGAGAAAGAATCAGGATTTAAGCATTTACCGTTTAAAGGAAAATACAGCATGAAAACCTCTCAGCCCCGCTATACGACCTGCCCAGGCAGCTTGCCGGTGGAGAGAACCGCCGCGAAAGCGCTCTTCACCCTGCTCCTGGCCGCGGCCCTTCCCCTCCTTTGCTCCGGCTGCATCGTCATTCCGCTCGCCGGCCTGGTGGGTGAGACGGACTACAGCGAGCAGGTTATCGAAAAGGGAGATGGCCTCTTCGCAGGCAAGCTGGCCGTCATCGAGCTCAGCGGCGTGCTCTCCTCCGAGGCCGGGGGCTTCTTATTCACCAGCACCGACAACAGCGTCTCGGGCCTCAGGGCCCAGCTGGACCTGGCCGCGGAGGACAGCGGCGTGCTGGGGGTCCTGCTCAAGATCTCGAGCCCGGGCGGCGAGGTGACAGCCTGCGACAACCTCTACCACGAGATAAAAAAGTTCAGGGCAGAGACCGGCAAGCCGATCGTCGCCTACATCGAGAACATCGGCGCCTCGGGCGGCCTCTACGCGGCGATGGGCGCTGACGCTGTCATGAGCCATCCGACGGCCATCGTGGGAAGTATCGGGGTCATCATGCAGAGCATGGACCTGAGCCGGGCGATCGCGGCCTTCGGAGTCGAGATGGACCCGATCAAGTCCGGAAAGATGAAGGACCTCAACTCCCCCTGGCGGTCGATCACGAAAGATGAACGCCAGGTGCTCCAGAAGCTGGTCGACGATATGTTCCAGCGCTTTGTCGATGTCGTCGACTCCGGCCGTGAAAAGCTCGACCGGGAGAAGGTGCTGGCTCTTGCCGATGGCCGCGTCTTCTCAGGTGTCGAGGCCGCCAGGGCGGGCCTGGTGGATAAGACGGGCTACATCGAGGACGCCGTCAGCGAGCTCACCTCCCGACTCGACGGCGCTCAGCGCAAGCCGACGCTCATCCGCTATACCCGGAGCGCGGGCAAGGGAGCCAATATCTATACCCAGGGAGGAGCGAAGACGGCGAGGGAGAACAGCATCACCCTGCGGTTGGATGGGTTTAACAGCTCTGCGGGGCTGTACTATCTCTGGAAGCCAGGCCTTTAAAAAAAGGCGGCGGCTCTGGAAGCCAGGCCTTTAAAAAAAGACGGCGGCTCTGGGAAGTTCCGGAGGCTCAATCCTGCGGCGGCTTGTCGTCGAAAACGGGAACCCCGGCACCGGGTACCGTTCCAACGCCCAGGGGCACCCGCCATATCCTGGGAACAGACTCCGGCGCCTTGCGAAGCTCCTGGGAGACCCGGTCGGCTATGCTGACCACTGATTCCGGCGGACAGCACAGGTAGCTGATCGAGGCGCTGGGTTCAGAACCGGAGGAGACTCCCCCCGGCTCCACCGTCTCTTCCGCCGCGTCCCAGATCCCACGGGCGGTCTCCCGCGGAAGACAGATAATGACGTAGCGGGAGCGAACGCCCGCGGTCGCCGCAATGGCCGCTCCCAGCCGGGCTCCCCAGGCCTGCGCCTCTGAGGTCTCATCCCGATAGAGCCGGATGCCGCGGCGGGCGAGCTCGAGGGCGAGAACCTCGACGCTCTTTCGATCTCCAGCGCAAAAAGAGAGCACCGCGTCGTAGAGGTCCCGCGAGTCCTGTCCGCCGCTGGTTTTCTGTTCATTGCCGGCCATCGCGATCTCCGGAAAGAATTGCGCCCTGCCCCCTGTCGAGGATGACAGAGCCCGATGTTTTTCTCATCACATTTCTGTCTCCGCGCCGCCTTCGATAGCCAGGCGGGCCGACTCAAACTCCGCGGGCGTGTTGAAGGCGGTAAAGACGCCTCCTGCGGCGGAATCGAGCTCGACCACGCTGACGCCCTCAATTCCTGCGAGAGCCTGCAGCCGGGCCTCTCCCTCATCAAGGAGCGAGCGGACCCGGGGCAGCAGGGCGCGCGCGTAGACCGCGAAGGCCCCCTGGATGAGTCCCCCGCAACGGGGAACCGCTCCCAGGGACCCCTCGGCCGAGGCCTCCTCCAGCAATCTCCCGGGCAGCGAATCGCCGGGGTCGACAACATCGACGGCGACAAAGAAGGCGCGGCTTCCCTCGACCGCCTCGAGCGCGGCCTCCACCCCGGCGAGGGGACCGGCGCTGCCGGGACGCTGGTCCCGAACAACCTCCGCATCGACCCCGCCCGAGACCAGCCGCGCAAGCGCGTCGGCAAGCCCCCGGGAGGGAGGCTCGCTGCCGGAGGAAATGATGATCCGGTCAAAAGAACCCGCCAGGCGGAGCGCCAGGCGCTCGATGACCGTCCCGCCGCCGAGCGGGAGCAGCGCCTTCTCGCTGCCCATGCGCCGGCTGCGGCCGCCGGCCAGGATGACCGCCTCGCGCCGCCCGCCCGCGGCGCTCATCGTCCCGCTCCGCCCATCCAGAAGGCGGGACGAGTCGCGCCCTCGGGAACGGGGCCCCCCTCCGGCGGCAGAACGACAATAGCGTTGGCCCGAGCCAGCGAGGCGAGAAAGCTCGAGTCCTGCTCGCCGGGGCGAACCACCTCGTAGCCGCCATCGGCCGCGGGCTCAACCCGTGTCCTGAGCAGGAAAACCCGCCCGGGCTTGTAACGCTGTTCGAAGGGAAAGCGAACCTCGAAGAGCTCCGGCAGGATACGGGAGCAGCCCTGCAATTTGCGCAGCCCCGGACGCACGAAGACCTCGAAGGAAACGATCGCGGCGGCGGGATTCCCCGGCAGCCCGAAGAAGGGCCTGCCGTCAAAGAGCCCGAAGACCTGCGGCTTGCCCGGCTTCATGGCAACCTTGAAGACATGGGCCGCCTCGGCATCCTCGCTGATGACATCCTTGATGAAATCGAAATCCCCGGCGCTCGCTCCCCCGGTGGAGACAAAGGCATCGGCGCCGCGCTCGATCGCCTCGCTGATGGCCTCCCGGATCGCCGGCTTGTTGTCGGGGATGATTCCCAGGTCGATCGGCTCGCAGCCGCTGTCGATCACCGAAGCACGCAGCGAGCAGGCGTTGGAGTTTCGGATCTTCCCGGGGCCGGGCTGCTCGCCGATGTCGACCAGCTCATCGCCGGGAGAGAGGATAGCTACCCGCGGACGGCGGCTGACCTCGAGCTCGGCGTAGCCGAGGGTGGCGGCAATACCGAGCTGCGAAGGGCCGAGCACGGCGCCAGGCCCCAGCGGCACATCGCCGGGCTTCATGTCGCCCCCGGCCGGACGGACATTGCGCCCGGCCTCGATCGGGTCGCTGAAGGTGACCTCTGTGTCGGTGAATTCCGTCAGCTCGTGCGGCACCACCGCCTCGGCACCCGGAGGCAGCGGCGCGCCGGTCATGATCCGTACGGCGCTGCCGGCCGCCAGCGGCCCCTCTGCCACCTCGCCGGCCTGCAGCCGGAAGGCCACCGGCAGGGTGACGGGGTTTTCTCCCGAGGCCGCGGCGAGGTCCGCGGCGTGCACCGCGTAGCCGTCCATCGCCGAATTGTCAAACGGCGGGATCAGGTCGCGCGCCTCGACCGCCTGGCGCAGCACCCGCCCGAAGGCCTCCGGGGTCGCGCACGTTTCGGTACCGATCGTTCCGATAAGCGAGAGCATGGTCTCGCGCGCTTCTTCGAGCGAGATGAGCTCGTGGCCAAGCTCACGCATCGGCGGCCTCACTCGACAGCCAGCAGCAGGTCTCGACCGGACTCCCGCAGATGCTCCGGCTGTTGTCCTGTTCTCTCATTTCCTGTCTTTCAAAGGGCTCGCGAAGGGTTTTCAGGGAAAGCGTTCGAGCGCCCATCTTGTACACACAGGGGGGCCTCATGCAAGGTAAAGCGGGTTGTCATCCTTCATCAATTCAAGACGACCGCCCCCCGAGCGGCAAAAGGGCTCCCACGGCCCGAGAATTAACCTTGACCCTGAATTTCAAGAGGTTATCAAGAGCTTTCAACGGCGCCGTTATTTGCCGGGATGGGCCTCTTCCCTGGACATCGGAAAAGGTGAAGCCGGCCGGCGTAAATTCTGAATCATCTCCGAATCTCTTCTGACAATACAAACTGAGAGACTCTTCAAGGAATCGAATCGCATGGATCCCAAAATGATCATCCAGGCCGCCGCCGTGGTGGCCCTTGTTTCCCTCGTATTCGCCGTCATCAGGCGGCAGTTCATCTACCGCCAGGACCAGGGCACCGACGAGATGAAGAAGCTCGCCGGGGCGATCCAGGACGGCGCCATGGCCTTCCTCAAGAAGGAATACTCCTGGCTCTGTGTTTTCGTCTCCATCGTGGCGGTGGCGCTCTATGTCGGCCTCGGAGAAGAAGGCCAGGGACCCAGCACCGCCGCCTGCTTCATCTACGGAGCGGTCTCCAGCGCGCTGGCTGGCTTCATCGGCATGCGGGTCGCGACTCGCAGCGCCGTACGAACGACCGAGGCCGCCAAGACCAGCCTCGGCAAGGCGCTCACCGTCGCCTTCTCCAGCGGCGCGGTCATGGGCTTCACCGTCGTCGGACTCGGATTGCTGGGTGTCTCTATCCTGACCTTGTACTTCCAGCCCCCTGCCGGCTCTGAAGCGGCGGCTACGGATTGGATCAAGCCCCTCTTCGGCTTCTCCTTCGGCGCCTCGAGCATCGCGCTCTTCGCCCGTGTCGGCGGCGGCATCTTCACCAAGGCCGCCGATGTCGGCGCCGACCTCGTCGGCAAGGTCGAGTCGAACATGCCCGAGGACGACCCGCGCAACCCGGCCACCATCGCCGACAATGTCGGTGACAATGTCGGCGACGTCGCCGGCATGGGAGCCGACCTCTTCGAATCGTACGTCGGAGCGATCATCGCTTCCATGGCCCTGGGGCTGACAACTGTAGGCGCGGGAGGCAATACAACCGTCGCCTTCTACCCGGTGGCGCTGGCCACGATCGGTATCATCGCCAGCATGCTCGGCACCTTCGTCGTACGCACCAACGATGAATCAAAGATCTCCAGCGTCCTCACCCGCGGCCTGCTGGTCGCCTCGGCGATCTTCGTCGGAGGCACCATCGCCCTGGCTATGATTCCAGAAATAGCTACGGAGCTCGCAACGGCCGCCAGCGCTAAGGGCCTCTGGGGAATCACCGGCGTCTGGGCGGTCACCGGCGCCGTCTGGGTCGGACTGCTCCTGGGACTTCTCATCGGCCACATCACCGAGTACTACACCTCGGAAGAAAAAAAACCGGCCCGGCAGATCGCCGAACAGTCCGAAACCGGCACGGCGACCAACATCATCCACGGCCTGGCGATCGGCATGGAGTCCTGCGCGGCGCCGATGGCCCTGATCGCCTTCGGCACACTCGCCGCCTACAGCCTCGCCGACATCTACGGCGTCGCCATCGCCGCCGTCGGCATGCTCTCGACGCTCGGTATCTCCCTGGGCGTCGACGCCTACGGCCCGGTGGCCGACAACGCCGGCGGTCTCGCCGAGATGAGCGACTGCGAGCCCGAGGTCAGGCAGCGCACCGACAAGCTCGACGCGGTCGGCAATACCACGGCGGCGATCGGCAAGGGCTTCGCCATCGGCTCGGCGGCCCTCACGGCCCTGGCGCTCTTCTATACCTACCGACAGGAGATTATGGGCGCGAGAGGAGGAGAGGAGTTCGTAATCGACCTCCTCAACGTGGACGTCATCGTCGGGCTCTTCCTCGGCGGCACCTGCGCGTTCCTCTTCTCTTCCCTGACCATGAAAGCGGTCGGGCGCGCGGCGCAGAAGATGATCACCGAGGTGCGGCGGCAGCTGCCCGGGATTCTCTCTGGCGAAAACGAGCCGGACCCCGGAACCTGCGTCAAGATCTCGACCGAGGCCGCCCTCAAGGAAATGATTCTTCCCGGCGTCCTCGCGGTCGCCGTCCCGGTGGCGGTTGGAAAGTTCATCGGACCCGAGGCGCTGGGCGGCCTGCTCGCCGGCGCGCTGGTGACCGGCGTTCTCTTCGCCATCTTCATGGCCAACTCAGGCGGGGCCTGGGACAACGCCAAGAAGTACATCGAGAGCGGAGTCCACGGCGGCAAGGGCTCCCCCGCTCACAAGGCCTCAGTCGTCGGCGACACGGTCGGCGATCCGTTCAAGGACACCTCGGGCCCGTCGCTCAACATCCTCGTCAAGCTCATGTGTATCGTAGCTGTCGTCTTCGTGCCGCTCTTCGTCTGAGCCCGGAAGCGAACGCTCACGAAAAAACCCGCCGCGGTCCCTTCCGGACTCCGGCGGGTTTTCTTTTCTCTCCAGGCCGTCCTCAATCGTAGAACGCGTCCTTGCAGTGAAGCTCGGTGGGGCGGCTGCGGCAGCAGAGCGCGGCGCGGAAGCCATCCTCGACCTCGATATCGCGGACATACCAGCTCTCGTCTTCACCTCCATCCGATGGACAGGACACATCGGCGCCATCGACGGCCATACCCGAGAGGTCGACGGTTCCGGGCCGGTTGGCGATGCCGGTCCCGATGGCCTTGTAGAGCGCCTCCTTGCGGGTCCAATAGGAGGCGAACAGGCTGTCCCGCTCTTCATCGATGAGGCCGGCGACCATCTCGGCCTCGGCCGGGGAAAAATATTTCTCGGCGATCTCATCCAGCCGCGCGCGCGCCCTCACCTCCTCGACATCGACGCCGACCTCCTGGTCTGAAGAGAAGGCGAAGAGCGCCAGGTCGCCGGAGTGGGACACGTTGAAATACGGCCCATCGCCGGAGGCGGTGAAAACCTTCGGTTTGCCGTACTCTGAATACTCGAAAGCCAGCTCGGTCGGCAGC
>CAJWMA010000174.1 GCA_913042995.1 uncultured bacterium
GGCACGGCTCCTGCCTGTGCCGATGCGGCGGACACCAACGATACCGGGAATATCGAGATCACCGACGCGATCATTATCTTCAGCTGGCTCTTCACCGGAGGAGCGGCTCCAGCCGCGCCGTCACCTGAGAGCCCGGGCTATTCGACCGCGGATTGCGGAGCGGATCCTTCAGCTGATGGAATTGGCTGCGAGAGACAGGCCGCTGCCTGCGAGTAAGCCGGCCAGGGTAGGCGGCCTCGTTTTTGAGATGCGAGGTCAGCCTATCCGCAGGATTCGTAGCTCGCGCAGTCGAGCTCGTCTTCACCCGTGTCGGGGCCGCAATCGATCGGTCCGGGAGCGGCAGGCGCCGTTCCACCAAGAAACAGGTAGTTGAAGATGAGGATCGCATCGGTCAGGTCCAGGGTCCCGTCATTGGTGCTGTCGCTGGCATCCGAGCAATCAGGGCCGGCGACCCCGAGAAAGAGGACACTGAGGATGTGAACGCCATCGCTGAGATCCACGGTCGCATCTGTATTTGAGTCTCCTCGCCGGAAGCCGGAGCCGCCGCCGCCTTCGATAGTCACCACCACACGGGCGGTGTCCTGTCCAGTCCCATCACTCACGGTGACCTCGTAGATGTACACGCCGGCGCTGAAGAAGGTGACCGCGGTCGATTCTTTGTTCGGACGTCCGATCGTGTCGTCTTCGGGGCCCGAGATCTTTTCCCAGGAGAAACTCAGCTCCTGTTCGCCGTCGTCTCCGTCGTCTGAGCTGATGGCATTGAGGTAGACGATTGCGAAGCCATTTTCCAACGCGAGGTTGGGCGGATTTGGAGTGGTCGTGATTCGCGCGTTCGGAGGATTGTCAGGCGGGTTGACCGGAATCACTCTGTAGATCGAGCCGGTGTAGGCGGCGATATAGACCTCGCCAGAACCGTCGAGTCCGAAGGACGAGATCTGGCTGAGATTGCCGGGGATACCGCGGTTGAGGCCGGCGGTCCGATTGACGATTTCCTGTGCCACGCCATTCTGAACTCTCAGGGTCCGGACCCAGTTGGTGCAATAATCGGCGAAGAAATAGACTCCTTGCAGATCAGGCATCTTACAGCCGCGATAGACAACACCCCCTGTAAGTGAGCAACCCGAGCCTGCTCCGCTGTGACGGTATTCGTAGATCGCCCCGGTGCGCTCGCCTGCTCCGTAGGATGTTCCTGAGCTGTAGCTGTGGTTTCCTTCGCGTACTTTCCACTCGTAGTTTTCACCGCCATTGGAGTCGGCTGGCTGGAAATCAATCTCCTCCCAGGCGTTCTGGCCGACATCGCCGATGTAGAGATCGTGGGTCTCTGGATCGAAGGAGAAGCGCCAGGGGTTGCGAACGCCGATGGCCCAGATTTCGTCGCGAACCGAGCCGTTGTTAGTAAACGGGTTGTCGGCCGGGATGCCGTAGGGATCGCCGCTATCGACGTCGATTCGCAGCATCTTGCCCAGCAGTTGGCGTCCGTTCTGGGAGCGGTTTCCGGGATCGCCTCCGCTGCCCCCATCGCCAAAACCGATGTAGAGGTAGCCGTCCCTGGGGGAGAAGGCAAGCTGCCCGGCATTGTGATTCGAGTAAGGCTGGCTCACCGTCAGAACGATCTGCTCAGTGTTCGAGCTGGCGGTGGTTGCCGATGTGGCGAGGTAGCGGGCAATGACAGAGGTGCCGCCGGAGTTGGTGTAGTTGACGAAGAAATACCCGTTCTTTTGAAAGTCCGGGTGGAAGGCCAGTCCGAGGAGGCCTCTTTCCCCGCCCGAGCGGACACGGGAGGTGATGTCGAGAAAGGACCTGGAAACCAGGCTGTCGTTGGCGAGGTTGATGATCCGGATCCGGCCGCGTTGCTCTACGATGTAGAGGCGGCTGGTGTCCCCTGGGGCGGCCTGGATGTCCACGGGATTGGAGAGCCCTGTAACGACTCGTTCAGCGGTGATCTCTTCTCCCGGAGCTGTCGCTATGCCTTCACAGTCAAAGGCGAAAAGGGTATTCGAGAGACAGATTAACAGAGAAAGAGCAAGCGCCTGTAGGGGGAGCTTCATGACAAAATCACCTTCTGCTTCATTTTAAATTTTCATTTACGGACGCCGTCCCTGGAATAGAGGCTCCGTCCCCATTGAACCGCTGCCCACGTTTCCGTTCATCTTTCCAGGAGGAAAAAAACAGCAGCAAAACCGCTGAATGGTCCGCGGCGCGCGTCAATACGCGCTCCGCTCGCTTCCACCTAATGGTAAACCCTGCACCCCGGAGAAATCCCCTAGTTTCCCAGCCGAATGAATGAAATAACCTGGAGACCGGGTCTATTTGGCTGGTTGGCGAGCCAGGGTTACCTTCCTGAGATCAATCAGGAATTGAGAGATCGGTCCGGCGGATTGCACCCGGATTCGCTGGGTTCCGCTTCGCAGGTCGATTTTCCCGATACTGGTGGTCCTGTAATTATCCCAGGAACCTGTACTTTCCACCTTGAAGAGCAGTCGGCCATCGGCTGTTACCAGCTGAGCCTGGTTGCCCGCTGTAGATGGGGTGCAGGCCCATTCGATGGTGGCCTCGTATTTCCCCGCCGCGGGAATTTCGACCTTCCATACGGCCATGTCATCCTCTCCACTCCACATGCCGAGATTTCCGTAACGTTTTTCAAGCTGGAGCGATCTACCGTAGATAGAGCAGGTGTCGGTCGTGAGCGTCAGCTCGCCCGCCGCGTTGACCTCCACCTTGCGCGGCTCGTTGCCGGGGAATTTCTTCGGCGCCGGGTATTGTTCCTTGAGGGCGGCGACCAGGTCGGCGACCGACTGGGGATCGAGATCTTTCTCGAGTCCTTCCGGCATCATCGATTTGCCGCTCGATTCGAGTCGAGCGAGTCGATTGCGCAGGAAGACGGTCTTCTTGCCTTCCTTCGCGAGGATGGTCACGCTGGTGCCGGTCTCCTCGCTGATGATCCCGGTGGTGATTCTTCCGTCTGTGGTTACCGCCGTGTACTGGGTGTATTTTCTTTCCACTGCCAGGTTCGGGTCGAGCAGGGCGGTGAGCAGGGCGTCGGTTGATTTATCGACCAGGGCGGCGAGGTCCGGCCCGAGATGGTGGCCTGTGTCGCCAAGGCGATGGCAGGGTGTGCAGTATTTCTCAAAGACAGCGAAACCTTTTCCCGCGTCGGCCTTGAGGGCCTTGACCGCCTGGTATTTCCCGATCACAGCGGCGCGGTCGGCGTTGGCCGCGCCGAGCAGGGCCTTGGACCTTTTTCGCAAGGCGGCGTTGGGATGGCTGGTAAGCCCCGCCCGCTCGAGGGCGTCAAGCTCCCCGGTGGCGACGAGGCCTGATTCCATGGCGTCAAGGAGGGTCGGCAGCCACTCCTCCCGCCTGAGGATCAGGGTGAGGATTCGTGATCGAATCGAGGGAGCCTGTCCTTTCCACCCGCCCAGCAGGAGGGTCGGTACCTCGGGGCTCTGGAACCGGGCCAGGCTGTCGACAGCCAGCTCCTGCAGGGTCAGCTCATTTCGAATATTCAGGAGGCCAGCGAGGGCTCGCAGGGTTCCAGCCGGCATGGCGCCAAGAGATGGGCCATGCCCAAGGAGTCGAATGGCCGCGTAGCGGAGGTCTCGAGGGGCCTTGGTATCCTGGATGATGGCGGCGGCGGATTGGACCATCCTGCTGACGGGCTCACGCGCCTTGGCGAGCTCCTTGCTGAAGGGACTGTTCTTTCGGGCTGAGCTTTCGGCCAGGCCGGAGAGCGCGTTCAATTGCCAGGGAGCGTAGCTCTCCTTCCCTTTTGGTTTGCGGGTGATCTCTTCGAGCACGGTAGCGATGGCTCGGGGCTTGCCGAAGGCGCCGGCCAACGGCAGGAGCTTCGCGCTGAGCGCCCTGGCGGTCTTTTGCTGCTGTGAGGTTCCCTGGGCTCCGGCGAAGACCACGGCGATAAGCTCCTCGAGGTTGTTCTCCGCTGAGCTCAGGACGGCGGCCGTAATGTATTGGTCGCCGGCGTTGGCCAGCGCGAGCTTGCCGAGTGCTCTTCCAGCTTGAGGCGCGTCCCATTCTCCAAGGCTGTAGGCGAGCTGCAGGCGAACGTGGGCGTCGGGGTCCTCTCCAAGCCTGAGAGCCGCCTGCTGCAGCCGGGGAGTGTCCTGGAGCAAGGGCTCCGAGAGACGAAGCGCGTGGCGCCTTACACCCGGATGTCGATCGCTGAGCGCGGCGGCAAGGGTTTTTACCATGAGCTCCCGGCCGGCTTCTTTTCGCAGGTTTCCCAGGGCGCAGAGGGCCTGGACTCTTCCTGGCGCCTCGGAGGCTTCAACGGCGAGGCGCGCGAGCAGGGGTGCCGCCTTTGCCGGTCGCGAGCGGGCGAGCAGCTGGTGGGCGAAGTCCCGGACCCAGCCATTGGGGCTTGTGGTGGCGGCCGCCAGCCTGGCGGGGGCCGCGCTGTCGGGGGAGCTTAGCGGCGCGAGCGGCCGCGTATTTCCCGCCGCCGGCACCACCCTGTAGATTCGTCCCATCCTGTCGCCGGCGCGTACGTTCAGCTTTTTGAAGTTGCCCTCGTAGAAATACTGCGGGTGTTCGATGACCCCCCGGTACATATCGGCGATCCAGAGACCTCCATCCGGCCCCGTGCGGATCATCGTAGGCCGGAACCAGTTGTCGCTCGAGGCGAGGAACTCCGAGCGTTCCTCGCCGCGGGCTCTGCTGGAGCCGAAGGTGACCCCTCTTGGCTCCAGGATGATTCGGTGGACAAGGTTGTGAACCGGCTCACTGACAAAGGCGTTGCCGTTGAAGCCGGGTCCGAGCAGCTTGTCCCGATAGATCGTGAGTCCATTGGCCGAGGTGAAGTGGTTGGCTCCGTGCTGATCGTTGTAGCGGGGCATCAGCCGACTTCGGGGATAGACCCGGCCGGCATTCGGAGCGACGGTCAAGGTGGCTCCAGGGCCGGATGAGTGGGGGTTTCGCCTCATGTAAGAGTCCGTGAGGACAAAGTGGAACATGGGGCGGGGATTCTGGCAGCCGAACCAGTTTCCCCAGTCATCCCGGGTTGTTGAGAACTGGGTCTGGCCAGTGCAGGTGTCGAGGAGTCCCTCGTCGGGACGAATACGAAAGTCGCGGCCATTGATGTTGGTGCTCTTTCCTGTCAGGAGTGAACGGATCTTGCCGCCGCTGTCTCCATTGGCGCAGTGGATCCAGCCGTCCAGCCCCCAGGCCAGGGTGTTGACCCTGTGCTGCTGGTTGCCAAGGCCAAAGCCTGAGTAGAGCTTGCTGGTCTTGTCGGCCTTGCCATCTCCATCTGTGTCTTCAGCGTAGATGATGTCGGGGGCGGCGGTTACGAGAACCCCCTCGCCCCACGGGCGAACACCGTTGGGGAAGTTCAGGCCTTCGAGGAAGATGGTCGATTTGTCGTAGACTCCGTCGGAATCGGTGTCTTCGAGGTAGACCACCTTGCCTCCATTCTTGGCATCCCCGGTTTTTCCCAGCGGGTAGTCGATCATTTCAGCGACCCAGAGCTTTCCATCCGCTCCCCAGTCAAAGGCTACAGGATCTCGCACCAGGGGCTCGGCGGCCATCAGCTCGACCCGCAGCCCTGGCCTGGTTCGAATACTTCTGAGCGATGCCCGGGGTGTCCTGGGGCCCGGCTCCAGGTCCCTCAGCAGGCCGGTGAATGCTCGGCGGTCGACCAGGTTGGGTTTTCCCGAGGTTTTTTCGTTCTGAACCCAGAGATGGTTTGAATGCACGAAGGCTCCCAGGTTCATTCCCTTGCTCACAAAGGGGGGGATGGCCTTGGGATCGTCCTTCCCCGGGGTTCTTTTTCCGGCAAGCACCCGGTGGGCCCAGCCTTTTTCCATCGAAGAGAAGAGGTCAAGGGAGTAGGTCTCATCGTTGGAGTAGACCAGGTCATCCCTCAAATCTTCGTCGACATCGATGAATCTCAATCCTGCGTCGCGGCCCTCTTCATCTACGAGCAGGGCTCCTTCGGGGAGGCCGAAAGAAAGCCTGCGCCACAGCGCGGCCTCCCGGTCACGGCGAAAGACCGCCTGCCGGTCCGGGTTGGAGACAATCAGCTCACAGATCCCATCGTTGTCGAGATCCCGCAGCCGAACCCCCTGGTCTTTTCCATCGAGGGCGGTGTAGACGGGCTCTCCATCGATTTCAAGCCCCCGCAGCAGGGTCGGGTCTTCGACCCAGGCGCCATCCTGGAAATGCCAGCCGCCCGACTGTTCACGGCTCCTGCTGATCATGCTGGCGGCTCCGTCTCTACGCACGACGCCGAAACGTACGCCGGAGTCGCCAGCAGCTCTGTCCGCCTGGCGCTCAATGAGTTTCACGGGTAGCGGCCCCTCGATCCAGGTCGAGCGTTCCGCGGACCAGAGCCTGGTCTTCTGGACCTTCGCGTTTCCGATGACGACATCCATGAAGCCATCCCTGTCGAGGTCAAGCAGCCGGACTCCGTTTCCTGTTCCTTTGCTGCCTCGGAGGGTTTCGCCCCCGAGGAGGTTCACCCGGATCCTCTCAGCCGCCTCGTCAAAGTTGAGGAACTTGACCTTCTTGCCGTAGCTCTTGACCGCGTGATCGACCAGGTCGACGAGCTGGGTATTCCTGATCCAGCCATGTGGGTGGAAGATCAGGCTGAAGGTTCCTTTCTTTACCGCATAGATGTCGAGGGCGGCCTTCAGGTCGCTCACCGTCACGGGGTTGTTGACTCCGTGGAGTTTCTGGGCCTGCCAGTCACTTGGTACGGCGCATGGAAATTGCCAGCAGAGCTTGCCGATGATGTAGGGGTAGGGGTAGTTCTCGATGGTGTTGACATAGGATTCGAAGGGGACGTACTTGCGAAATTTTTCCCGCCCATCTTCATCGACCAGGAGTCCGCGGGTCAGCTCGATGTCGTCGGCGGTGGGGATGTTGCAGATGGACGAATCGATGGTCAGGAAGTTTCCAGCGGGGGTGACGCGATTGAAAATCTCGGCGAAGAATCTCGGGCTGGGGGTGTTCAGCGAGTCCATGCACGGCATACGGAAGGCGACCGGGAGGTTGCCTTCGACCTTTGTCATGAGATCGATGCAGCGGTCGAAGGTGGATTTCGCCCTGGGAAAGTCATTACCGTTCAAGAGCGGGCAGGGATGGTCGATGGTGTGGGTCTCCAGGCTGAGCCCCTCCGCCAGCCAGGTCTGCAGGTGGGGCTCCGTTGGAGGGATGGAGTTGGTCATGATGCTGATGGGGGCGCGACCGTCGATTTTTTTCAGGCGATCGAGGATTGGCCGCAGGAAGTTCTCATAGTGGCCGACATCCCGCATGTCATCGATGGAGAGCACCACGGCCAGCTCGACGCCCTTCTCGCCGATCCACTGGGGGGTTGTCAGCCTTGGAAAGTCGAGAGAGACGTAGTAGGGATCGCTTTCATCCAGGTAGGCAAGCCGGTTTCCATCCGCCGCAAAGCAATGGCAACTGAGGCAGACGATCCAGAGGGTTGCTGCTGCTTTGTACATGAGCTCGGCTACCTTTCAATCGGGGATCTTACGCAGGTGGATGATTCCTGGTCTCTTCGAAGGCCCAGTCAAGCCAGGGGAAGAGGGCTTCAAGGTCGGAGGTTTCTACTGTGCCGCCGCCCCAGACCCGGAGTCCGGGCGGAGCCGCGGCGTAGGAACCAATATCCCAGGCGGCTCCCTCCTCGGCGAGCATGGCGACAAGACGCTTTTCGATGGAGGTCTGCTCTTCCACGCCCTGCGCGGCGAACCAGGGGTCGACAATCTTCAGGCAGATCGAGGTGCAGGATCTTGTCGCGGGATCGG
>CAJWMA010000175.1 GCA_913042995.1 uncultured bacterium
AGCCTACCGCGACAGCGATGATCCGATTCATCCTCTGCTGCTGGCCGAGGCCCTCTTCGGGCTCGGAAAGTACCAGCACGCTGAGCTGGTGCTCCGCAAGGGGCTGGAGACCGAAGGCGCCTTTGATGTTCTTCCTGAAGATGTGGCTGGGCATTTCCCCTCGGAGAAGGCCTTCGCCGAACGCCTCGCCGATCTCGCCGGCAGCGGTAAGAACAAATTCCTCAACGCCTACTTTTCTGTTTTTTCCGAAGATGGATCCGCCGGCGTGGCGGCTTTGCTGGCCCTGGCGAAGGAGGACGAGCTCGCTGCCGGACTCTATCGCCATTATCTCGACAGGGTCTTCGGAGCTGAAGAGCCGGAGGCTGAAGCTCCCGCGGAGGGTGCCGAAGAGAAATAGGTCTTCCCGCAGGTAACTCTCAACCTGTTATTTCCCCGGCGCGTACTCGATTGCTAAAACTCTTTCTCCTCGGTGCTGGAATGGTGGTGGGTTTCCTGCTGGCCAGGGCTCTCTACATGCGCCCGACTGAGGATGCGGAAGATGAATGAGAGCTTTCCTCGGGTTGAGGCCCGGGCTCCGGTCAGTTTCCGTCGATGTCCTGGATCAGCTCTCTTACGCCGGTCTTGATAAGCACCTTTACAGGCGATCCGATGAGCCTGGAGTTTCCGTAGTGAAGCAGGGTGTAGCTTCCCGGGGGCAGGCCCTCAAAGAGGTAGTTTCTGTCATTGTCGGGTTCGGCCTGGCGCTGGAGATTCTTTCCCATCAGGAGCAGTCGGTCTTTCCTGCCGTTGACCACTGGAGTGTTCAGCTTGCCCCGGAGCGAGGTGCCCCTCAGCAGGGTGACTTCCAGCGCTGGTGGGCTGGCGGTCTCCGCCGCCAGGGACAGGCTGAGTGATTTATGGGGAAGGTATCCTGGATGATCGAGGCCCAGGATCCAGGAGCCTGTGGCGAGCCCGGAGATGCGGGCCTTTCCTTTGTCGTCTGTCTGGAAGACATTGCGATATGGAGTCGATCCGGGCGCTTCTCCGGTTACCTGCAGGTGGGCCGAGATGCTGCAACCTTCAATGGCGCGTCCTTCCTGGTCCTTGACGACAAGCTCAATCGAGCGCCCCCGGGAGAGCTTGAGAGCCATCTCAGCGGATCTCTTTTCTCCGCTGATGGAGAAGTTTCTGATCAATGGCAGGTAGCCGTTTGCCGAGAGCAGGAGCTCATATCGCCCCCTGGAAAGGCCGCCTATGAAGAAGCGGCCACCGGAATTTTCGAACATCGTCTCACTGGATCGTCCCGGCCCAGCCGCCGTTTCTCCAACTGGAAGAACCGTGATGGAGAAATCTTCAAGCGGGTTTTCCGTTGATTCATCTCGGACCTCTCCTTTCACCCAGCCGTATCGCTCGAGAACGAAGTTGCTCTCCGAGGGAGGGGAGACGCTGTCTTCGGTTAAGGCAAGATGGTTCGCGGCCTCCGCCGTGATCCGGTAGGGGCCGGGTCCGAGGCTTCCCAGGCGAAAGTATCCGTTCTGATCGCTGAAGGTCTGACGCCGGCTTCGCTTGCGATGGACACTCCTGAGATCCCTGGCGGAGATCGTCGCCCGCAGAGGTTCTCCATCCTGATCCATCACCTGGCCCGTAACGATTCGTTCCGAGGTGAAGAAGATCTCATGGACGAGACTCTCTCTCTCCGCAAGCCGCAGAGGCTCGCTCTGGTAGGGGGCGAAGCCGGCGGTGTCGCTTCGCAGAACATATTCTCCCTGAGAAAGTCCAGCCAGGCGGTATTCGCTGTTCGCGTCGCTGGTGGCTGACCTGTTGAGTTCCGCCAGCTCTCCCTCCTCCACCTTGAGAAGCTTCAGCGTGATGCCGGCCAGCGAGAGGCCGGCAGGGAGCTGGTTCTTGTCAAAGCTGATCTTGCCGCTGATGATCCCTCCGGCCCGCAGGGTGGCGACCAGCTCGGGTTGCCGCAGCGATGGATCCTTGATGGTGAGCTCAGCGGGAACGCTGTCCCGGTAATCTTCGTGGCTGGCCCTTACCGTGCAGGCCTGGTTCTCAGGCACCGCGTCCAGTCCGAGGTCGAAGCGACCTTCCTGGTCGGTCTCCGTTGTCGCCAGCACCAGGCCGTTTTGTGAATCCAAGGTCAGCTCGATTCTCGCCCCGGCCACGGCGGCGCCGTCTTCATCCCTGGCGAGACCGGGTAGTCGACCCGCTGGCCTCATGCGAAACACCTGGGTGGAGGCCTTCCCGATATCGTTTCGAAGGAGATCTACCGGAAGGTTCAGCAGCTGGTAGCCTTGAGCTCTCGCGGTAAATTTGAGCTCTTCACGGGGAATCCCCCGGAGGTTGAACAGTCCCTGCTGATCGCTGACCGTCTCTCGAACGGATCCTCCCTGGCGTTCCTTCAGGTCATCGATTGTGCCATCATTCCAGCCGATGACCGCGCCTTCGACAGGCCGCGAGGTTTTCGAATCAATGACGCGACCGCTGATGGAGTCAGCCGGCGCCATCTCTACCAGCAGTTCCGCTCCGGGCTCGACCTGGTCTATCCTGATCGGCATGAAATCGCTCGAGGGTCCAACCAGGAGCTCAAAGAGGTTCCTGTTGAGCCCATCGAAGACGAACCGGCCTTCGCCATCGGTTTTTTTGGTCAGTACAGCGGCTATGTTCAGGTCGATTTCCCCGAAGGCCCGGATCTCCAGCCCCGGCAGAGGATTTCCCGCCTGGTCCAGAACCTTTCCGGTGATGGACAGTCCCGGCTCAACGACAACCTCGATCGGCTGAATTCTCGGCCTGACCCAGACCACGCCGTCGAGGACCTGTTCGACGATCCCGGGTCCCCTGGCGCGAAGGAACCAGTCTCTCTCGGAGAGTCCGCCAATGGAGAAGAGCCCCTGGCTGTCGCTTGTGCCTCGCGCTTCCGCGGGGCGGTTTCCGTGGAGGGCGGCGGCGCGCGAGAATGGATCCGCCTCCAGCGTCGCGGCTGAGTGCAGGAGCAGCTCGATGTCCGGGGCTGGCTTCCCATTGGGGAAGATGGTCGTTCCGCGAAGCGTCAGTTCCTCCTCCAGCAGGATGACCAGCCCGTGGGTACCGCCGGGAACTTGCGGCCGCGTGGTGACTCCGTAGCCCCCTGGAGCGCGGACCAGCAGGTCGTTGGCCTGGCGAGCTACCGGGGCCAGGCGGAAGGAACCGTCTTCCGTCGTAATCACTTTCGTGCCGGGTTCATTGAGCAGGGTGATGACGGCGCTGGCGACAGGTTGTCGGTTCTCTTTCGCCAACACGTGGCCGGTGATAGTGTCCCTGGGGGTCGCCTTCACCGGCCCTGGCAAGGTTCCAGCCTTCACCGGTTCACCCGTTTCAGCTTTCGGCTTCTCCTCTTCTTCACGGACCTGGTTTTCGATTCGGGGGTCGTCTCCAGGGTCCTCTCCACCAGCTGGAGATTCACGCAGGAGCTGGTAGGTCAGGTAGCCGCAAATGATCAGCAGTATCGTTGTCAGGGCCTGTTTTTTTTTCATCCTGGTGATCCGGCTCTGTCGCTCAGCAGTCGAGGTCTGATTGACAGCTTGAGTTGCTGCCGATCAGACCCGCCAACGCATCGATTATTGGGGCTCATCGATGTATTATCACCTAGCCTGTCTCAATATCTACCAACTACAAAACAGGATCACCGGATGAGACACCGAAACATACTGACCATAGTCTTTCTTTCGCTTGTTTTTCCATGTTTACAGCCGACCTCCCGGGCTTTTCCGGATGAGCTGAAGCCTGTTGAGGGGATCGAGCCACAGCCCCTTGTGGCGCAGGTCCGCAGGGTGAAAGAAGCCCTGGCCTATATTGGCAGGCCTCTTTCAGCAAAGGAGGCGGCAGCCCTGGACAGCGCGATTGGTAAGGGGGGGGCGGATGCTGTGGCGGGAATTCAGGCTGTTCTCGCGCCGCATGTTCTCTTTTCGGTTCATATCAATCCCGAGAGCCGGGTGAAAGTCGCGCGTGGGCCTGCCGCAGCTGAATGTATCCAGCAGGGGTGGAGGGCCTTCCTGGTGCGGGTTCACAACGAGGCGGGGGTGACAGCGCAACTGAAGGCGAAAAGTCCCAATGCGAGGCCTGTCTATAAACGGTCGAGTGGCTCGGCGGATCCGAAGGTGAGCGTCACGCCGGCCCAGGTGGGCGATCGCTGGATGGATGTCCAGACCTTTGATTCCCGCCCTCTCAACAAGACCCTTTCCGGGCTGGCGCTTGAGTACAGGATTGTCGAGATCTATTCGAGGGACGCGGGTAAGCGAGAGGCCAAGATCGAGTTCAATGTCGGACAGGGAACCCAGGATCTCGGCTTCAGGAACGAGGTGAATGTTCTCTTCAATTGCATTCCCTCGACAGAGGTCGTTCTCGGGGTCAGTGATTACGATGGCAAGCCCGCGAGCGCTTCGTTTGTCATTCGCGACACCCGCGGCAGGATCTATCCCCATCGATCGCGTCGTCTCGAACCGGATTTCTTTTTTCATTCCCAGATCTACCGTCATCACGGCGAGTCCATCTCCCTGCCGCCTGGGAAATATTCGTTCGAATACGGACGCGGGCCCGAGTACTTCCGCGACAGGATGGATGTGGTGGTGCCCACCGGGCAGAAGACCAGTCGGGCGAATTTCAAGCTCAGAAGGTGGTTTCACGCCAAGAAGCTCGGCTGGTACAGCGGCGACCATCATGTTCACGCGGCCGGCTGCGCTCATTACGAGAGCCCCAACGAGGGAGTGACCCCGAAATCGATGATGCGCCATATTCTCGGGGAGGATCTGAACGTTGGCTGTGTCCTGAGCTGGGGGCCCTGCTGGTATTTCCAGAAGCAGTTCTTCGATGGCAGGGTCTCTGACCTCAGCAAGCCTGACTACCTGATGCGCTACGATGTCGAGGTCTCCGGTTTTCCTTCTTCGCACGCGGGGCATCTGTGCCTGCTCAGATTGAAAGAGGATGATTACCCCGGGACCACGAAGATCGAGGAGTGGCCTAGCTGGGATCTGCCGGTTCTGGCCTGGGGAAAGAAGCAGGGGGGCGTGGTCGGCTTTTCCCACAGCGGCTGGGGGCTCGATGTAAACACGGCCGATCTTCCGAATTACGTCATTCCTCCCTTCAACAGTATCGGGGCGAACGAATACATCGTGGACGTGGTTCATGGTGTTGTAGATTTTATTTCGACTGTCGATACACCTTACGTATGGGAGCTGAACATCTGGTATCACACGCTGAACTGCGGCTTTCGCACCATGATCAGCGGCGAGACCGACTTTCCGTGTATCTATGGTGAACGGGTTGGACTCGGCAGGGTCTATTGCAAGCTCGATGGGAAGCTCGATTTTGATCGCTTCTGCGAAGAGCTCAAGAATGGGCGTTCCTATGTAGGGGATGGTCGGAGCCATCTGGTCGATTTCAAGGTCGGCTCTCTGGAGGTGGGTACGAAGGGAAGCGAGGTGCGTCTCGACAAGCCTGGCAAGGTCAAAATTACCGCCCGGGTCGCGGCTATGCTCGATGAGAAGCCGAATCCGGATCTCCGTGGGCGTCCCTACCAGCAGAAGCCCTATTGGCATATTGAAAGAGCCCGGTTGGGTGAAACTCGTAAGGTGCCTGTTGAGATTATCGTCAATGGCGAGCCTGTTCTTCGCAAAGAGATCGCCGCTGATGGGAAACTCCAGGATTTCTCAGCCGAGGTGGAGCTGCGCAAATCCAGCTGGGTCGCCCTCAGAATCCTTCCGAGCTGCCACACCAACCCGGTCTTCGTACTCGTCGGTGACAGGCCGATTCGCGCATCGAAGAAGAGTGCCCAGTGGTGTCTGCAATCGGTTGACCAATGCTGGAAGCAGAAGAAGGGCAGGATTCGCAAGTCTGAATTGGCGGAAGCGGCGAAGGCCTATGATGAAGCCCGCCGGGTTTATCGAAAGATTCTTTCCGAGAGTGGCGAATGAGGTTCAGGGGTGATTGAGGTCGCGCAGCTGGATACCGAGCCGGAGCTATGTCCCTACCTTCCCGACAGGAATGCGAGGACGAGGTACCAGCTTGTTGCCGATCTGCTGCCAAGCGAATACGACGATAAGCTCGAGAAGGGCTGGCGGCGTTTTGGCAGCATCCTGTTCAGTCCTCTCTGCAGCGGCTGTTCCGAGTGTCTCTCCATCAGGGTGCCGGTCGATCGCTTCGAGCCTTCAAGAAGCCAGCGCAGAGTGTTGCGGAAGAACTCGGATCTGCGGGTCGAGGTGGGAGAGCCCAGGATTGACGAGGAGCGGCTGGATCTCTACAGGGGTCATCATGCCGATCGAGAGGCTCGTAGAGACTGGCCTTCAGTCAAGATGAGTCCTGAGGAGTACTATGAGACCTTCTGCTTCAACGCGGTCTCAACCCTCGAGTTCTGCTATCGTCTCGATGAGCGCCTGGTAGCTGTTGCCTATGTCGGTGAGGCGGAGCGATCACTGAACTCTATCTACGCCTTTATCGATCCCGACTTTCCCAGGCGAAGCCTGGGTGTTTTTGATGTTCTCTGCGAGCTTGAAGAAGCTCGGCGGTTGGGCAAGCGGTATCTCTACCTGGGCTATTACGTCAACGGCTGCAAGTCCATGGAGTACAAGGCCGCCTACAGGCCGCATGAGCTCCTGGCTCCTGAGGGTTGGCGGGCTACCTGACTCCAGCCCAATTCTGCCGGGCGGCTGCGGGCGCTCGTTTCAGGCGCCTGGGGATTCCTGCTCGAGCTTCATGGTGGCCTCCTCGATGCTGTTTTCGAGGATCTCCTGGAAGGCTTTTCTCTCCAGTCCGGGCTCGATGGCCGGCAGGAACTCGATGATGACCCGCCCCGGCGGCTTGAGCAGGGTG
Organism: uncultured bacterium; assembly: GCA_913042995.1. Classification (GTDB taxonomy): domain Bacteria; phylum Planctomycetota; class UBA8108; order UBA8108; family UBA8108; genus UBA8108. The sequence goes on from CAJWMA010000175.1 coordinate 6,829, forward strand.
CGGCGTGCCCAGAAGGAGCCCGAGTTAAGGGCTACGGGTGTCACCGGGACATCGCAGCGTGAATAGAGGGCAGCCACGCCAGGGTTGTATTTTCCCCTGGTGCGGGGCGGCGTGCGGGTTCCTTCCGGGAAGATCAGCAGCTGCTTACCTTCCTTGAAGGCTTCCTTCGCGCGGCGAATCAGTATTCTCAAGGAGGAGGCACCACCGCTTCTCTTGATAGGTATCGCGCCGGATCTGCGGATCGAATATCCCAGCAGGGGTATCCGGGTAAGCTCCTCCTTCATGGAAAAGATCGGATCGGAGAGGAAATCGGCAAAGAGCACGGCCTCGAGGGTGGATTGATGCTTGGAGGCAACGATAGCCGCCCCTTCAGGGATATGTTCCCGCCCGCGAATTTCTATGGTAATTCCACAAAGCAGGCGCAGCAGCAGCGTGGTCCCTCTTCCCCAGACCCGGCCGGTGGCTATGATGATTCGCCTGTTGAATAAACCGAGAACACAGTTCACCAGGGCAAGGCAGAAGGTCAGGAAGACGAAGGCGCATTCGAATAAGATGGATCGCAGGTAGATCATTCTGTTTTTCGGCACCAGCGAGCGCGGACGCCGCGCTTCTTTATTTCCGGAAAATCGAGATCGTTATTTCCGGTGGTTAAAATCCGGAGAAGAGGCGGGTGATGTCATTCCAGGTGACGTAGAGAGCCATCGACAGGAAGAGAACCATGGCGATCTGCATCGAGGCGAACTGGATACGCGTGCTCACTGGGGAGCCCTTGAGCTTTTCAATCAACAGGAAGAAGAGATGCCCTCCATCCAGGATCGGGATCGGAAGGAGATTGAGCACGGCGAGGTTCATGCTGACCATTCCCATCCAGAACAGCAGTTGGATCAGGCTTCCGGCCGCCACTCGAGAAAAGATGTGAAT
>CAJWMA010000176.1 GCA_913042995.1 uncultured bacterium
CGCCGCTGTCGATCTTCAAGGAGGTCCACCCGGTCTTCTCGATCTATCTCTTCGTTACCGTGGTCGTCACCACGATCATCGGAGCCTATTCGCAATGGAACACCTGCGCCCACGTGCTGGGAACTCTCAACCCCGCCATCGCGACGGAGGTGGGCGGCACGCTCGCCGCCCTCACGGCTACGGGGCTGCTGGTCCTGGGCGTCTACCGCCGGGTCGAGCTCTTCTTCGTTGTCGCCCTCATCGTGCTCATCGGCCTCTTTGCCGCCGCCGCCGCGGCGGCCGACGCTCCCTGGTCTGACGCTCCCGCCGGCCTGCTTCCCAATGTCCCCGAATCCGGGCGGCAGGAATGGCTCGGGCTGATCCAGCAGAACGCCGGCAGCCTGATCAACGCCTGGCTTATCCTGATCTATCCCTACACGATGATCGAGAAGGGCTGGCGTTCGACGCGGCCGCTCGGCCAGGCGCTCATCCTGCAGCGCTCGCGCTGGGATTACGGCGTCGGCATCGCCGCCGCGGGCATTGTCGCGTTGCCGGTGATGGCCGCCGCGGCGGCCGTTGCCCGTCCCTTCGGGATCGTGCCGGAAAACGGCACCGAGCTCGCGGCCCTGCTGGAGCCCCTGGCGGGCGGTTCCGCCCGCCTGCTCTTCCTGGCGGGCTTCTTTATCGCGGCCTGGACCGCGGGCATCGGCTGGATGGTTTGCGGCGCCTACGCCATGCTCGACCTCGGCAATATCAAGGTGCGCATGGAGTCGCGATCCTTTCGCCAGGCGATCCTGGTCTTCGTCGTTGCCTCCGCCAGCCTGCTCTTCCTGCGAATCAACCCGGTCTACGGGATCCGGATCTTCACGGTGCTCCTGGCGGTGGTCTTTCCCGTGGTGGCCCTGGTCCTGGTCTGGCGCATCAGCCGCCCGGACATGGGTTATTTCCGCTGGTCGCTGGGGAGTGTCCGGGGCGCGGTGGTGGTCGGGCTCGACATCTTCGCCCTGGCGGTGAGTCTCTTCGTCGGCTGGGGCATCATGAGCAGGTTCTTCTGATCCCTTCGCCCGTGGAAAAGAAGCGGGCGCCTCCGCGTGTTTCGCTGGAGGCGCCCGTCTCTTCAGCCCGGGTCGGAGCCCGCGGCCGCAGGGGGGGTCAATTACACACCGGCGAAGGCCGGTCGCAACCGATGCCGTCATCGGTTGGATCCTCGGCGCAGTTCTCGGCCGAGTAGCCCGGGCTCAGCGGAGAGGGCTCCGCCGGCGCGGCGCCGCCGGAGAACAGCCAGCTGAAGATGATGATCGCATCGGTGATCTCGATGCTGCCGGTGTCGTTGGTGTCCGCCGAGTCGAGGCACCCCGGGGCCGCTCCGCCCGAGAACAGGTAGAGCAGCGGCACGACGCCATCGGTCAGGTTGATGCTGCCGTCGGAGTTGGCGTCGCCGCGTACGAAGGTCGGCTCGGCCGGCTCCTGGCATTGCGCCGTCTCGGAGCAGTCGGTGTCGTCGCAGTCCGCCCGCCCATCGCGGTCGTCGTCGATGCCGTTGTCGCAGATCTCGTCCGGCGGCAGCACGAGGTCCTCGGGAAGGATCTCGATGGCTGAGACCAGGGCGTCTCCGTTGACGCCTCCGGGGCATTCCGGATCCGCGCAGGGGAGGAGGGCGATCTGGAGGAGGCCGTCGAAGACCTCTACGCCCTCGATCGAGTTGCCGCTCACCCCGGTCATGAGGTCCTGGTGAATGTCATCGATCACCAGCTCGCCCTGGATCTCCACCTTGAAGTGGCGGTTGGCGCAGCAGCACTCGATGAAGTACAGGTTGACGGTGTAGTTGCCGTCGGGAACAGGGAACTCCATGACCCAGTTGATGCCGTCGGCGCCTACATCCCAGCGAATGCTCTGGAAGAGCTCGTTGGTGGCGGGGTCGCCCGGATCGAAGCCAAGCTCCTCGAGGCCGAACGGATCGGCCGCGCACCAGTTTTCTACGACCTGGGCGCCGCCGAGCGGATCCGCCCGCAGCCCCAGCACATCGTTGTTGAGGCCCGGGTCACCGAGCCAGGTGCGGCCCTCTTCATCGGTAACGGTCCGGCCGCCCGCGTTGATTCGCAGGGGGACGTCGAAAGGCAGCCTGGTGTCCGTGACCGTGCAAACCAGGGGTTCGCAGGTCTCTTCACCGGCGGGTACGACGGTTTCGATGTGGTAGACCGTGGCCCGGCTCTCCGGCACGTCCTCGAAGCTGGTCGTGTCCGCCGGGAGCTCGAGCAGCAGCTCCTCGTTGCGGTAGACGTTGTAGCCTCTGGCCTCGACGCAGGCCGGGGGATCCCAGGAGACCGCGACGGAGCTGGGCTCCGGGTCCTCCTCGAAGACCTGGACCTCCGCGAGGCTCAGGTAGGCGCCCGGCATCGAGATATTGACGAACTGTCCCGAGGCGCCGATATCCGAAAGCGTGAAGGTCGCCTGGCTCAGGGCGTCGAGGCCGCCTTCCTCAAAGGTCACGTTGCCATCAGCGTCCAGGATCGTGATGGTGAAGTCCGTCAATCGCTCGGAGCAGCAATCGAGCCGGTTCCAGAGGACGATCTCGGTGATGTCGTAGGTGTCAAGCAGGTCGACCTCCCACCAGGAGGGGGCTCCATTGGTGTGGGTGGTCGTTCCGGCGCCCCATTGGCCGTCGGTGTTTCCATCCACGGCCCGCTCCGGGTTGCCGCCCCAGCCTTCTGAGGACTGGGACGCCGGCTTGCCGAGCGCCTTGTTGGGGCCATCGACGAAGCACTGTACGTTTCCGGCGCAGCGGCCGAAATCGGGGTTGTTTTCATCATCGCAGGGGTCAAAGTCGCCCGGCAGCACCTCGATCGCCGAGAGGATGGAGTTGACGTCGCCGCCGGCAATTCCGACGAAGCGGATCGAGAGACTTCCATCGGTGACCTCGATGTCCTCAAAGGAGTAGCGGCCGACATCTCCCAGCGCATCGGCGTAGGCCGCGCGGTGGACATCCTCGGCGAGGAGCTCTTCCTCGACGTAGATCTGGAAGTGACGGTTGTCACAGCAGCACTCGAAGAAGAAGAGGTTCAGCCAGTAGTCGCCATCGGGCACCGCGAGCTCGATGTCGAAGGGGCTGTTCAGGCTGTCCACGTCCCAGCGGATGCTCGAGAGAGCGGAGACCATCGGGCCGTTGGGATCAAAGCCGAGCTCCGCGATGGTCGCGGGGTTGGCCGCGCACCAGTTCGGTATGGTGTTGGTGCCGTTGGCGTCGTTCGGCCTGATATTCAGCGCGTCGCCGACTCCGAGCTCGTCGCCGAGCCAGACGTTGCCGTTGAAGTCTTCGACCTCCGGGCCGGCCATGTTGATTCTCAGGGGAATGTCGAAGGGGATCGAGGATCCAAGCGAGCAGGTCAGCGGCGGGCAGGGCGCCACCCCTTCCGGGACGAGGGTCTCGATTCGGTAGAGGTTGACGCGGCTCTCCATGATGTCTTCGAAGCGGGTCTCGTCCCCGGCCAGCTCGAGAATGAGCTCATCGTTGCGGAAGACCTGGTAGCCCACGGGCTCGAAGCATTCCGACGCGGTCCAGGAGATGGCGGCCTCTCCGCCGGCTTCCTCGCACACGATGTCTCGGGCGCAGCGCGGGTTGAATACCGGGTTGTCGCAGGGGTCGGCGTTGGGATCCGTCGGCAGCACCGCGAGTCCCTGCAGGATGGGGTTGAAATCGGCGACGCCGGGGCAGTCGCGGCAGGGCAGCATCCCGATGGAGAGGCTTTCATCCTCAACCTCGGCGAGGAAGGAGTAGACCCCGACCTGGTTGGGCCCGGGGACGATGCCTTCGCCGGTGGGGAAGGCGAGCTGGTGGACGTCCTCCTCAACGAGCTCATCTTCGAGGGAGATCTTGTAGTGGCGGCCATCGCTGGCATCGCAGAGGTAGAAGTAGACCTCGTAGATCCCGTTGGCGACGGGAATCTCCATGTACCAGTCGTTGGCATCGCCATCGCCGGCGTTATCCCAGCGGATGCTCCTGAAGATGTCGGCATCCTGCACCTCGAACCCGAGAGCCTCGATGCTCTCGAAGGTCGGGTTGCTCCAGGCGAGGATCTCGTTGCTGCCGCCGGTAAAATTGGGGCGGATATTCAGAGGATCTCCTCCCGAGTCACCGAGCCAGACATTTCCTTCTGAGTCCGTGATCTGCGGCCCGCCCATGTTGATCCTGAACGGAGCCTCCAGGGGCATGGAGTCGTTGAAGGCCGTACAGGTCATCGGCGCGCAGGCCTGGCCCCCGTCGGCGGAGATGGTCTCGATGCGGTAGTTGGTGACTCGGCGGTCGGGCTCGTGTTCGAAGCCGATGGCGTCGCCCGGAAGCTCGAGGATCAGCTCATCGTTGCGGTAGACGTTGTAGCCTGCCGGCGCCACGCACCGCGGCGCTCTCCAGGAGATCTGCGCCACGGGGGCGACAGCCTCCTCGATCACTCCCGAATAGATCTGCACCTCGGCGAGGCTCAGGTAGGCTCCGGGCATCGAGATGCGTACGAATTGTCCCTCGGCCTCCACCTCGTTGATGGTGAAGTTCGGGCCGTTGATACGGGAGTTGTCGGGGAGGAAGATCTCCTCCCAGGTCAGGTTTCGGTCCGCATCGAAGATGGACACGGTGAAATTGGTCAATCGTTCGGAGCAGCAGTCGAGCCGGTTCCACAGCCTGATGGTGCCGATATCGTAGGTGTCGAGCAGATCGACCTCCCACCAGGCGGGCGAGCCGTTGGTGTGGGTGGTCGTCCCGGCACTCCACATGCCATCGGTATTGCCGTCGATGGCGCGTTCAGGCACTCCCCCCCAGCCCTGGGACGACTGCGCCGCGAGTCCTCCGAGGGCGTGGTTGGGGCCGAGGTCCTGGCCCGGAATCTCGCACCGGAGACGCCCGGGGGGGCAGTGCCCGAAGTCCGGGTTTTCACAGGGGTCGAAATTCGGGTCGAGCGGCAGGATCTCGAGGCCGTTGAGGATGGGGTTGATGTCGGCCGCGCCCGGCGTTCCGGCCGGCGGCGGCAGCATCCCCAGGGTGAGGGAGCCATCGGTCACCTCGACCTCGAAGGAATAGACGCCGGCCACGTTCTGCCCCGGGAGGATACCTTCCCCTGTGGGGAATGCGAGGCTGTGAACGTCCTCCTCGACGATTTCACCTTCGAGCGAGATCGAGTAGTGGCGCCCGTCTCCGCCGGCCTCGCACAGGTAGATGTTCACCTCGTAGACCGTGTTGGGAACCGGCAGCTCCATGTACCAGTCCTCGCCATCGCCGCCGACATCCCATCGGATGCTTCTGAAGATGGAGAGATCCTCTGCGGTTCTGCCGAAGCCGAGAGCCTCGACGCTGGCGGGGAAGGGGTTAGCCCAGTTCGGGATGGCCTGGGCGCCGCCGAGGTCGTTGGGGCGAATGTTGAGCGGGTCGGCATCGACGCCTTCGTCGCCGAGCCACAGGTTGCCGTTTGAATCGACGACCGCAGCTCCTCCCATGTTGATCCTGAGCGGTATATCGAATTCCTGCGCCGAGGCGGGGGCGATCGTGAGCAGGCAGGCCGGGAACACAAGTGAAACAATAGCCAGGTGGCGCATCTGTATCCTCCCCGGTTCGACCGGGACGTTCATCATGTTAGAAAGAAAAACCGGACCGCTCCGCCTCCGCTGACCCAGCGGCGCGCGCGTCTCGTTTCAGACCCGTTACATTGTACTGGTAAGAAAAGGGGTAGCTCCATCAAGAGTTGGGGGTTTACAGGCCCTGGTCATCACAGGCCGGTCGCCTGGGAGCCCTTGGCCCTGTTCAACCACAGGCCGGACTGGACGCCTCGCAGCCGGGCTCCTCGTCTCCTCCGCTGGTTCCGCAGTCCGGGTGGGGAGCCGGCATCGCGGCTCCTCCGAGGAAGAGGAAGTTCAGAATGTAGATCCCATCGGTCATCTGGATCGAGCCGTTGTCGTCGGCATCGGCGGCCTCGAAGCAGCCGGGTGAATCGCCCCCGAGGAAGAGGAAGTTCAGGATGAAGATCCCATCGGTGAGCTGCACCGCCCCATTCCCATCCGGGTCTCCCCTGATGAACGCGATGGCCCGGCAGGATTCAACCCCGGAACAGTCCTCGTCATCGCAGTCGATGTCGCGGTCACGGTCATCGTCGATGCCGTTGTCGCAGATCTCGGGGCAGGCCGGGCAGTCGCTGTCTTCGCAGTCGACGTCGCCATCGCCGTCATCATCGGCGCCGTTGTCGCAGTCCTCGGAACGAACCGGGACCAGCTGGATGCCGGTCATGCCGACCCCGTGGAAGTTGGACTGGTCGTTCGCCATCCAGGGGGTGATCGTCAGCGTGTCGAGCGTAACGCCCTCGAACAGCAGGTAGTTGCCGGCCCTCGAGGCGTTGGAGCGGATGAAGCCCCTGTCCGCGCTGTAAACCGCGACGCCGGCGGTGTTGGTCCACCTGGAGTTGAGCGTTCTGTAGCCTGTTTGCGCGGCGATGGAGGCTCCTGGAGGGGGGCCGCCGCTGCCGAAGGTGCCGGCTCCGCTGAGGTACATCGTGCCGTAGCTGCCGGTGGTGAAGCCGATCCCCTCGTTGATGTAGACGTAGACGTCGTAGACCGCCCCGGCGGCCGCGTTGCAGCCGGTAAGCTCGATCGCCGCGTAGGTGTGCGGGTCGCTGCTGGAGTTAAAGGGAGAGGGCCCCTTGCCTTTCATCATCCTGGCGTTCGGATCGTTTCCGATGACCGAGCCGCTGTTCCTGCCGTCCCAGGCCCGGTAGGTGAGACCCAGCGGGGTCTCCTCGCCGTCGGAGCCGAAGATGACCTGGCCGATGGTGGTGCGGCCGTTCTGGTTCGGAGCATAGGGAACGTTGTTCCAGTTTACGCTGGGAACAACGCCGGCCCGATCGCCCGGCCCCAGGTCGAACTCACCGCTGGGGTCGGTCATGCTGATGCTGATGATCCCGGCATGGGCGGAGCCGCAGAGGCCGAGGGCAGCGAAGAGGAGAAGCGGCGTGAGAAGCTTTTTCATTCGAGGCCTCCGTAGCAATAGGTTGATTCGTACCAGACGTGAAAGGCTCAATTACATACCGGTGATGGTTGGTCGCAGCCGAGGCCATCCTCGCTCAGATCCTCGCCGCACTCATCGGCTGAATAGCCGGGGCTCAGAGGAGAGGGCTCCGCCGGGGCGCCGCCGCCTGAGAACAGCCAGCTGAAAATGATGATCGCATCGGTGATCTCAACCGTGCCGGTATCGTTGGTGTCGGTCGCATCGAGGCAGGCCGGCTCCGCGCCGCCTGAGAACAGGTAGAGCAGCGGCACGACACCGTCGGTCAGGTTGATGCTGCCATCGGAGTTGGCGTCGCCGCGCACGAAGGTCGGCCCGGCCGGCTCCCGGCATTGCGCCGTCTCGGAGCAGTCGGTGTCATCGCAGTCCGCCCGCCCGTCGCGGTCGTCGTCGATGCCGTTGTCGCAGATCTCCTCCGGCGGCAGGACCAGCTCCTCGGGCAGGATCTCGATCGCCGAGACGAGGGCGTCGCTGTTGACGCCGCCGGGGCATTCAGGGTCGCCGCAGGGCAGCAGGGCGATCTGCAGGATACCGCCTTCGACCTCGACGCCCTCGATGGAGTTGCCGCTCACCGAACTCATGATGTCGTGGTGGATATCCTCGACAACCAGCTCGCCCTGGATCTCGACCTTGAAGTGGCGGTCGGCGCAGCAGCACTCGATGAAGAAGAGGTTGACGGT
>CAJWMA010000177.1 GCA_913042995.1 uncultured bacterium
GCTGCCGGCGCTGCGGTGGCCGGCGAAGGTGCTGTTGACGTCCCATGGAAACCAGTGAAACTTTCCATTACTCCTGGGAAGGTAAATGTAAAAATTGTGTCCCCGGAGCAGGAAGCTGTCGAGGTGGGAAAGTACGGCGTGGAGGGCGGTGAATTTCATCAATTCACTGATGTCGACATAGCCCGCGATGTTCTCGGCGAAGTCCTTGTCGTCACTCTCTTCTACGAAGCGGGAAAATTCCATCAGGCGATTATGGAATTCCGGCGAGGTTTCGGTCTTGGGAACATAGCTGCTCTCGTAGTCTTTCCAGCTTTCGCCAAGATAGGGGAAGGAGTTGTTGCGCTCAGGCTTGAGGAGCAGCCCCTTTCCGGTGCCGAAGCGCCCCTTGAGAAATGCCGAGTTGACCTGCTCTACCATGGTGTAGAGCCCGAGGTATTCGTTTTTCTTGTCCGCGCCGACCTGGAGGTACACCCGGGCAAAGGCCGTCCTGCAGGATGGCAGCCCCATGTCGGTAAACATCTGGAAGGCGAGGGTCTCCCTCGCCTGGGATGGATCGAGGATGTTGTTGTTGAGGTTGAGCTTGGTCAACCCCAGGAATTCCTGGCCGGCGACCACGCGGTTGAAATCAATCTTGAAGGATTTTTTCTTCGTACCGCTTGCGGATGAATAGCTTGAGTTCCCCTTGTAGCGCAGGCCGACCTTGAGCGGGGCGTGTCCCGCTATCGCCACCTGCCCTTCAGCGTAGGGGTAGTCCCTGCCAAAGCCCCGGCTCCGCGGTGGAGCGAGGGTCCGGTAGCCTTCTTCGCTGACGCGAATCTCTACATCCCAGATCTTCGTGTACCCGAATAATTCGGCCGCTGTGGAGGGCTTCCCCTCATCGGCTGGAAGGGATGGGGCAGTGAAAAGAAAGGCGGCAAGGGCGAAGGTGAGGGCGGGGCTGAAAGCTCGGGAAAATGCGTAGAGAGTATTCATGATTCGATCAGGCTGGCCCTGGTTTGAAAAAGTCCAATATAGCTTCCGATTCAGCGAGTGCTAACGGGTTCTTTTGAATAGGTGGCAGTCACAGGGTAAGCCCCGTAAACGTTCAAGGCGTAGCACATAACCGTTCCCGGTTGTCTGGGACCAGGAGAGCCCCCCTGGCCTGTGGTTCTTGGATTATAGCAGCCGCTCGGGTAAGCTATAGCTTGGCGCTGAGGGAGGCCAACCATGCTTTCTTTTACCGAAAAAAATCTTGGGCGAAGGAGTTTTCTTCGAATCGGCAGCCTGGGACTTGGCGGGCTCAGCTTGCCCAGCTTGCTTGCCGCCAGGGCCCTGGCGGCTAAGGCCGGCAGCGTGGTGAAGGACAAGTCCGTGGTCTTTCTCTTTATGCACGGTGGTCCCTCCCAGACGGAGACGTTTGACCCCAAGATGACGGCGCCAGCCGGAGTTCGCAGCGTGACCGGGGAGGTGAAGACAACTCTTCCCGGGGTCACCTATGGGGCGACCTTTCAGAAGCTTGCCCGGCTTGCGCACAAGATGGCCGTGGTGCGGTCTTTCACCACCGGGAACGCCAACCACGACATCAAGCCGATCGTCTGTAAAGAGACCCTCGGAGCCAATCTCGGCTCGCTTTATGCTCGCGTGGCGGGCACGAACCATCCGGTGAGCGGTATGCCGAGAAATGTGGCTCTCTTTCCCAGGGCGGTTGTGCCGAAGTCCCAGGAGAGACAGACCCAGTTCGGAAAATTTGACTCAACGGGCTTCCTCGGACCCGCCTACACGCCCTTCATCCCTGGCGGGGGAGGAGACCTGCAGCAGGATATGTTGCTGAATCTCCCGCGGGGAAGGCTTGGTGACAGGCGCGGGCTTCTTTCGAAGCTGGACAATATCAAGAAGTCTCTCGATGGAGACTCCGGCGGCCTCGACCGATTCCGTGAGCAGGCCTTTGAGGCCCTGCTTGGCGGTGTAGGGGATGCCTTCGATCTTTCAAAAGAAGATCCCAGGGTTGTCGCTCGCTACGACACGGCTCCGCTGGTTCCCCCGAACCAGATCGGCAAGCAGTGGAACAATTACAACTTCTACGTCGACAATGCCCGTACCCTCGGGAAGCTCATGCTGCTGGCCCGGCGTCTCTGCGAGAGGGGTTGTGGTTTCGTTACAGTGACGACCAACTTCGTCTGGGACATGCATGCTGATGTGAATAATGCGACGGTTCAGGAGGGGATGCGGTATTGCGGTCTTCCCTTTGACCACGCGGTCTCCACCTTCCTCCAGGATGTCGAGGAGCGAGGCCTGCGAGATGATATCCTGTTGGTCGCCTGCGGAGAGATGGGGCGTACGCCCAAGCTCAACGCAAGGGGCGGGCGTGATCATTGGGGCGGCATCGCTCCGCTGTTGCTGTCAGGAGGCGGGCTCAATACAGGGCAGGTGATTGGCGAATCAAATCACGATGCGAGCCGGCCGGCGGCTGACCCCATCACCAACAAGGACCTGGTGTCCACCATCCTGCACTATCTCTTCAATGTGGAGGAGCTCCGGGTAACCCAGGGGATTCCAACCGAGCTGATCCGCCTGACCGAGAGCGGCACGCCGATTCGAGAGCTCTTCTAGGGCCGGGAGAGGCTGTTCAGTGTGGACTCGCCGTGTGGGCGCCGAAATGAATCTCCATTCCGACCCAGATGGAGTGGGCCTGGGATTCTTCGAGGTGATCGGCCAGGTCGTAATTATATTGGAGCCTGAAGCGGGAATGCTCGGTTGGAGTCCAGATCCAGACCGGTGAAATTCTCTGGCGGTCATCGCGGAAGGGATCCGCGCTCCTGTCAAGCGGTCCCGAACCGCCGCTGGCGAATTCGTAACGCAGTCCAACGGCCAGGTCCTCCTTGTAACCCCAGAGTACCTGGGAATAGAGTCCCCAGTCCATGAGGGTGTCGTCTGGGGAGAGTCCTCCATCTCCTACCTGGAAAGCTCCGCCCGTTCCGTCGCCTCCGCCATCACCCAGCATGAAGCGGCGGCGCATGATTTCTGTCTGCCAGATGAGAAATGGCCAGCCGTGCTCGTTCTCTTTCGGAACCCATTTCATTGTGATGTCAGCGCCAAGGACAATCGTGCGGCCCCCATCGCCGGTTGCGTTGGGACCGCAGAGCCCGGAGGCTCCCAGGGTCCAGTGGGTCTCCTTGGTGAAGCTGTCGATCTCCTTTTCGAGTCGAAGAAGATAGACGAAATCTTCCAGGCTCTTGACCTCGTTGTTGACGGCCGCGATCTCGCCGATGGTTTCTCCATCTTCGCTGGAATTGAAGCTCATCATGGTCTCCCCGCTTGCATCCTGGATGCCGAGATGTAAGCCGGAAAGCCAGGTTGTCGGATCGCTCATACCGATTCTCAGGCCCATTCCACGCATGCCGTCCTGGCCGAAGATTCGGGTGTTGATTACGGGTTGATCCATCCAGCTTCGCTCATGCAGGTGGGTAGGGTTGTGGCGGCCGAACTCGGTCAGCATCTGACCCGCCTCGATGTGGACGCCTTTTTCATGAAGACCCCCCGGTAGCTGGCTGCTGGTTAAAAAGGCCTCGACCATTTCAAAGTGTGATTCGTTTGTCGCGGCATCGATCGTGTAGTGAAGGGCGGCCTGGAGACTGAGGTACGGATCGATGGATCCCTGCATTCCGAGCTCCAGTCCCTGGAAGGTGAAGCCGCGTTTGCGAGGGTCGTGGTGTCCTCCCTGGAGGAGCAGCAGGCTGTCGTCGTCGACGCTGGAACCGCCAATGCCGATCTGGAGATCGGCGCTGAGATCAGCAAGGCTGAGGCGCACAGGCCCGGGTTCCTGACCGGCGAGGCCAGAAGTAGACAGCAGAACGGCAGCGCACAGGATGATGCGAGCTTCCGGATAGGGGCAGGGAAAGGTGAAACGAGGTCTCATTTTATTCTCCAGGATTTTCGTTTTGGATTTCAGCCGAAACGTTTGCGACAGGTAAGAAAAAACCACAGGTTCCGGCAAGATTCGATATGTATTTTATTCACAGAGTATGATTTTCTGCCGCGGCTCTTATTTTCATGCAAACAATTGTATTTGAAGACTTTAAAAGGCTGATAAGGTCCGATGAAAAAGAGAGATGTGGAGTGTCGCGGAATCAATGTGTACATTGGTTCCATTGGTGCAATAGACATGTAACCAATCACTTACAACGATATTGGATGCGATATGAACGTCAGCCTTTCAGAGCGGATGAGAAAAACGAGCAGCCGAAGTTTTTTCAGCTGTTTTCGCGGAGCCTTTCTTTTTATGGGGTTCCTGGTTTTTGCTTCTTCCTCTTCTTTCGCCGAAGAGCGGGTTGATTTTGAAAAGCAGATTCTGCCGATCTTTGAGCAGAAGTGTTTTGAGTGTCACAGCGGCGGCGGCAAGAAAAGGCCCAAGGCCGGTCTTCGACTGGATGTCGCTGAGGCTATCATCAAGGGCACCAAGCGCGAAAAAATCATTGAACCGCATCGGCCTGATGACAGCAATCTCATCGAGGTGGTGAGTCTTCCCGCTGATGACGATGATCTCATGCCGCCCTCCGGTAAGGGCAAGCCTCTTACCAAGACGGAGGTGGCGTTGCTGAGACGCTGGATTACCGAGGGTGCGGGGTTTTCAGGATGGCTCTCAGTGGTCCAGGGAAAGAATCCTCCCCCGCCGAAATCCGAGGGGGTGGTCAGGGAGAGGATCCCGCGTATTTCAGATCTCTACCCGAAGCTTGTCCCGGCGAAGAAGTTGAAGGCCGCGGCGGCCCAGGTTGACGCCCTGGTCGACAAGAAGCTCAAGTCTGAAGGCATCAAGCCGTTCCCCGCGATCAGCGATGAGGTGTTCCTCAGGAGGATCTATCTCGATATCGCCGGCCGGGTTCCCACTCCCGCCGAAGCGGAAGATTTCCTCGATGACAGCAGCAGGAGTCGTCGATCCCGGTTGATCGACAAGCTGCTCGGCTCCGAGGCCTTTGTCAGCCACTTCTATAATTTCTGGGCTGACATTTTCCGGGTTCGTTTCAACGGCCGGACCACCGCGATGACCGAGGCCTTCGCCCGCTGGATCAAGAGCAGCATCCGGGAAAACAAGCCCTACGACAAATTCGTCTACGACATGCTCTCGGCCACCGGCAACGGCCTCGACAACCCGGCGGTCGGTTACTGGTACCGCGACCTCAACATGAAGGTCGACAGCCTGGCCTATACCGCCCAGATATTTTTAGGCACCCAGATGGACTGCGCCATGTGCCATGACCATCCTTTCGACCAGTGGTCCCAGTACGACTTTTTCCAGATGGCCGCCTATATCTGGGACAACAAGATGCAGGGCTATGTTCCGCGCTGGGTTAGCAAGAAAACCTTCCTCGAGAACTCGCTCAGGATTCGCCGCTCGAGCAAGAAAGAGGTCGACGGTAAGATCGTGGTTGTCTGGGAAGATGTGCCTGTCAACGAGAGAAGCGCCGAGAGGAAGAGAGCCCAGCTGAAGGCCCGCTACTCGGACCTCAGCATGGATGAGATTCGCCGCACCGACAGGACCAGCTACGATACCGGGATCTACCAGAACTATGTGCGCATGTGGGCCCGTGAGCGTCGGGACATCGTCAAGGAGCGAACTGAAAAAGGGCTCTACGATTCCAGGTCAGCAGCATCGATGGACTCCTCCGCGGCGAGGATGATGGAAAACATGAGCTACCTGCTCGGTTATTCACTTCGCAGGGGTGAAAAGGCCTGGTCGGTACTTCCCGATACCTACCGCTACGGCAATGCCCGGCCCGGGGACAGGGTCCTGCCGAAAACTCCTTTCGGCCAGTCACCCGGCGTCGATGAGAAAAATCCACCCCACGAGGTTTTCGCCAACTGGATGACCTCAAAGGAAAACCCGATGTTCTCAAGGGTCATCGCTAACAGGCTCTTTGAGTATGTTTTCGGCCAGGGAATCTACCGCACCCGGGATGATATCAAGGCAACCGATGAAGCCTCCAACCCGGAGCTGATGGCGCTGCTGGAAAAACGGATAATGGTCGACAACTTCGACATGAGGAAATTCCTGCGGGTTCTCTACAACACCAGGGCCTACCAGCGCCAGGCCTGGGCGCCGGCGCCTTCTGAAAAGGACAAGTCGAGACCGGGATGGCCGTACCATTATCCGGGGCCGCTGCTGAAGCGCATGAGCGCGGAGCAGATCTGGGATTCTCTCATGACGATGATCGTTCCCGAGATTGATTTTCGAAAACGCTTCTTCCGCTATGGCGACAAGGAGAGGTTCAAGAATGTCGATGAATTGCCCCCGGCGGAACTTTACGAGTTCTGCAGGGACATCATCAGGGAAGAGTCGGCTGCCGCCGAGAGTGTAAAGAAGGATCGGTCTGAGAAGGTCAAGGGCAGCAGGAAATATTCAAACAGCAAGGCGGGCGCCTTTGTGGACAGCGCTGTCCACGTGGGCTACAACCAGCAGCTGGGAAGGGCCTCGGAGCTTCTCCAGCCGATGCGTGCGGGGCATTTCCTGCGTGACTTCGGGCAGTCCGACCGGGAGCAGATCGAGAATTCAAACCGCCTGTCGAACGTTCCCCAGAACCTGGCCCTCATGAACGGGTTTGTCGGCCGCTTCCTCCTCACTGAAAGCTACGAGGGCCGCAAGGCGAGGCAGTCTCGCAGGGGAGCTGTTCTCTGGGACAGGCTCCTGGCGGAAGAAGACAACCAAAAACGAATTGAGCTTCTCTTCCTGGGTGTGCTTTCGAGACGACCCAGCCCCGATGAACTGGCGGAGATTATCTCTGCCGTTGACCCGGCTGAGAAGAAAGGACTGGCCGACGTGTTCATGGCCTTGATCAATACCGAGGAGTTCCGCTTCGTCCAGTAGGGAGTTCCGACAACAACTTGAAGACAAGCCCGGCACAGGCCGGACAAAAACAGGAACGGATATGAAAAACATGAAAAAGAACAGCTGCAACACCGGCGAGCATTTCGAATCGCTAGCGCGTCGTGATTTCCTCTCGGTGATGGCCCTGGCCGGCGCCTCCGGTTCACTCTTTGCGGGAGCCGGACCGTTGGCCGCCGCGCCGCGCGATGAAGATGGCTTCGATCCGTCCGGGATGCCCGGCTTCGGTAAGGCCAAGCATGTGATCTACCTCATGCTCTCAGGCGGTTTCAGCCACATGGACAGCTTCGATCCCCGCCCTGATTTGCCGGAGAAGGCGCGCGGCCAGACTCAGGCCATCGATACCAACGTTGACGGCATCCGGATCGCCAACTGGTTTCCGAAGCTCGCTGGTCACATGGACAAGATCGCCATCTGCAATTCCCGCAAGAGCCGCATCGGCGCCCACGCCAAGGGGCAGTACTATGTTCGCACAGCCTATGAATTGCGCGGCGCTGACAAGCATCCTCACCTCGGAGCCTGGCTGAGCTACTGTGACAAGACAGGCAAGAAGTCGGAATCGGCCCTGCCTGCCAACTTCATCATCAATCCTCCCAGCAACCATCCCAACGCGGGCTGGATGCATCCGAAACACGCGCCCCTGCCGATCGGCAGCGCCCGGGAAGGCCTGAAGAATTCGAAGCCTTCGTACGGAGTCGATTCAGCCCGGCTGTTGAAGCGGGTCAACCTTTCGAAGGTCCTGGGAGAGAGCTTCCGAGG
>CAJWMA010000178.1 GCA_913042995.1 uncultured bacterium
GAGCTGGCCGGCGCCGCGGTGGACTTCGCCGCGACAGCGACCGACAGCTGCGACGCCAGCCCGACAGTCTCGACGGAACCGGCCTCGGGAAGCCTCTTTCCCGTCGGCACCACGACGGTAACAGTCACGGCGGTGGACTCCGCCGGCAATACGGAGAGCTGTACGTTCGACGTGACCGTAACCTGCGGCGCCCAGTTCGTTCGCGGCGATGCCAACGGTGACGGGGGAATCGATATTTCCGACCCGACCCATACCTTGCGCTACCTCTTCCTGGGTCGCCCCGGCTCGACCTGCGCGGATGCCGCGGATTCGAATGACGATGGAGAGGTAACGCTCACCGATGTGATCTACACCCTCAACCATGCGTTCTGGGGCGACAGCCCGCCTCCGGCTCCCTACCCGGATTGTGGGCTGGATGGTACGGCCGACGGACTCGACTGCCTCACCGCCACCGCGGTCTGCGAATAAGAACCTGTTGCTGAGCACAGGCGGCGCAACTTCGGCAAAGGCCGGATTTGCGCCGCCTGTCTTTGT
Organism: uncultured bacterium; assembly: GCA_913042995.1. Classification (GTDB taxonomy): domain Bacteria; phylum Planctomycetota; class UBA8108; order UBA8108; family UBA8108; genus UBA8108. Next base: position 535 of record CAJWMA010000178.1, read on the forward strand.
ACGAAGGCGAGCTGCAAAGCAGCCAAGTCCCGGCCCTTCAGAACCGATAGCCTTTGCGCTTCTCGTAGCTTCGAAGAGCATCCTTCACCTTCTGGGCGGCGGAGCGGTAGTTCTCGACGAATTGATCGAGAGCTTCGGGCTCATCACGCCTGTCGAAGACCTCGAGAGCCGGGTCTCCAGTCTCTTCCATCCAATTGCGAAGCAATAGACGAAGGGCTTCGATCTGCGCCTTGTGATCCTCGCTCCCGATGAGATTCTCCAGGCAGCTCGGATCCTTGCTGAGATCGAAGAACTCCTCCACCCTGCGAAGTCTCAGGTACTTGATTCGCGCAGCCATGGCCGGGTCGTTCTTCGCGGCATTCACCATCGCGGCAAAGGCCGGGCCCCCGAGGCGGGTGAAGTGGCGTTTGCCGTTCGACCAGGGGTTGAACACGTAGGCCGCCTCCCGCGTGATGACCGATCGCATGGGCAGGGCGTCTTTGCCGTGAATGTGATAAAACTGGGCGAAAATAGCGTCGCGGCCCTCCTGTCCCTCGCCGCGCAGCAACGGCAGAAACGAACGCCCATCGGACCTCATCGGCTCAAGGCCGACGGCGTCCAGAAGCGTGGGCTGCAGATCGACCATCGAGACCATATGGGACCTGTCGACCGCTCCGCGTTTCACCTTCCCGCCCCAGCGGATGATCAACGGGGTACGCACGCTGTCTGGGTAGCAGTTAAACTTGGCACCGGGAAAGGGCATGCCGTGATCCGACAGGAACACCACGATTGTCTCGGCCGCGAGCCCCGCTTTTTCCAGCTCCTCGAGCACCACGCCAGTCATGTCATCCAATCGCCGAACAGATGTGCAATAGGCGGCGAACTCCCCGCGGACACCGGGCAGGTCAGAGAGGAGGCCGGGTAGCCTCACCTCCTCCGCGCGGAACGCTCTTGACGCCGCGGCACGCTCGTTGGGCGCTTGAGTCGCCCTTCCCCCGCCAAAGGGATGGTGCGGATCGTGTGAGCTGGCCATGAGAAAGAACGGCTGGTGGGCGGTCTTGGCCAACCTGAAGAAACGCCTGCAAAAGATACGGTAGACGGCCGGGTCGCGCCCCCACCGATTTTCGTCTCCCGCGCCCGGCCATCGATAGGCCGCCGACCAACGAAAGATCTCTTCCTGGCTCAGCGGCTTGCCTACCGTGCCGCACATATAGCCCGCCTCGTTCAGGATGGCCGGGAGCGTCGGTGTACCGGGACGAATCCGCTGAAAACCCTCCGCGCCGTTGTTGTGTGAATACAAGCCGGTGAGCATCACACTGCGCGATGGCGTGCAGATGGATATGTTCACGTAGGCGTGAAGAAACCGCATCCCTTCGGAGGCGAGCTTGTCGATGCTCGGCGTGATGCCTTTCGCCCCGCCCCCGAAGCAACCAGGAGAATCCCAGTTCATGTCATCGGCGACAATCAGGAGAATATTGGGCCGCTTGACCGGCGCTGACAGCTGACCGTGCGCTCCTTCTCCAACGAGGGCGATCATCACCACGGCTGCCAGAACTGTCAAACCTATCCGCTTCATGTAAAAATCCTCCGCGAGAGCTGAACCAGGCAATAGCCTATGCGAGCCCATGGGCGGGGGCAAGGAGAGGGTGGCCCCTGGTCGCTTGCCGCCCGGGTAACACCCGGGGTTCCGGAAGGCTGCAGGAATTTAATAAGCGGAGGATAAGGGATAGATGTATTATGAGGAAAACCACCAAGGCGCGGAATGAAACACCTCCTGAACATACCGACCAAGTGGGGAATGGGGCTGCTGGCCATCCTGGCGGTCCTGCCGGGGTTAGCGGCTGAAGAGACGGTTAAGTCTCCGTTGCTGGAACGCGATGTGCTTCCGATCCTCCAGAAGAACTGCATGGGCTGCCACGGCGGGCTGAAGCAGAAGCGGGAGCTGGATCTGCGGACCCTGCCAGCCATGCTCAAAGGCGGCAAGGGCGGTCCGGCGGTGGTGGCAGGCAAGCCGGAAGAGAGCGCGCTTTGGCAATCGATAGCCGAAGATGAGATGCCGAAGGGAAAACCTCCGCTTTCGAAAAAGGACAAGGATGTCTTGAAGGACTGGATTTCGGCGGGGCTGCCAACCCTGGCGCACTTGCTTAAAAAGTATGAGAAGCCGCTGTTGCCCGCGGGCGAAAAACATGAACCCGGGGTGGTCGCCGACGCTGTCGACGGACACGTGAGCGGCCAGATGGCGAACCGGGGGCTGAAGGCCGCGGCGGTAGCGGGAGATGCGGAGTTTCTTCGGCGTTTGTACCTCGACCTGAACGGACGCGTCCCCACACCGGAGCAGGCGGCGGCATTCCTCGACAGCTCGGAACCGGACAAACGCGCGAAGCTGATCGATGAACTGTTGGCCGCGCCGGAATTCGGTGTCCATTTCGGGCGCACCTGGCGCGAATGGATCTGTCCTCCCGAGTTGCCATCGGATATGAACAGCGGCCGCCAGCCGGTGCAGCAGTCGCGCGACCTCGGTAAGTGGCTGGCACGACAATTCAACGAGAACGCTACCTGGGACAAGCTCGTGCGCGACATTCTCACCGTCAAGGGCGAGATCAAGAACCAGCCGCAGCTGATCTTTTACGGACTCGTGGGACAGAACGCCCAGGCTACGCCATCGGGAAGTACGCGGGCGATCGGCTCGCTCTTCATGGGCGTTCAGTTGCAGTGCGCGCAGTGCCATGACGATCCATTTCGCGACTGGGCGCAAAACGAGTTCTGGGGTCTGGCGGGATTCTTCAACAGTATGACCGGAAACTTCTCAAAGGTGCAGTCGCGCGAGGTGCCCGGGGAGATGAGCATCCCCAAAAGCGCTTTTTTTAATGCCGGCACCAGGGTACCCGTGGGCTTCCTGCATGGCACAAAGCCGGATGCGAAACGCAAAACGGACTGGCGCGGAGTGTTTGTCGACTGGTTGACCCGGCGTGAGAATCCCTTCTTCGCGAGAGCCTTCGCCAACCGTCTCTGGTTCCAGCTCTTCACGCGCGGCATCGTACACCCGGTGAACGACATGCGCGCGCTGAACCCCCCCACGCACCCGGGCCTCTTGAACCTGCTGACCAACGAGTTCGCGGCCTCGGGCTTTGACGTGAAGCACCTCTTGCGCTGCATCTGCAATTCGCAGACCTATCAGCGCACCAGCCGGGGTACCGTTGCGCGGCAGCAGGAGCTCTTCGGTCGCGCGCCGATGCGGGTGATGACCGCTGACATGCTGCTGGAATCGCTGAAGATCGCCTACGGCGATCCAAAGCTGGATCTACGCACGCACGCCAAGGACGACGGCAACACCAACGGCGAAAGCGCCGCGGTGGGCGACGAGTACATGGAATTTCACCGGCGCTTTGGCACCAACGAGGAGGATGCCACCGATTTCACCCACGGCATTCCGCAGATGCTCACCTTCATCAATCACCCGCGCTTGCGCCAGGGCGGCCGGTTCCTGGAAGATTGGCTCAAGAAGAATCCTGACATCAAGCCTGAGACCATGATCGAGAGGCTGTACCTCGGCACCTTATCGAGGCGGCCAGGCACTGAAGAGCTGGCCGAGGCCGTCGCCTACACCGCCGCCTGTGAGGAACCCAAACAAGCTTATACCGACGTACTGTGGATGCTGGTCAACCGAAGCGAATATCTATTTGTCCGATGAATACACACGAACTCTTCCAACGGCGTGACTTCCTCAAGCTCTCCGCGGCCGGCCTGCTCTCGGGCGTGTCGGTACCGTGGTTCGAATCCATGGCCAACGCCGCGGGGCAGGTGCAGCGGCCGCGCGGCAAGAAGTGCATCCTGCTGTGGATGGACGGCGGCCCGAGCCAGGCGCACACCTTCGATCCCAAGCCTGGCGGCGAGTTCAAGAGCCTTCCTACTACCGTTCCGGGCATTCACGTCACCGAGAAATTTCCCAAGCTCGCCCAGTGCATGAAGGACATGGCGTTCCTGCGCTCGATGACCACCGAGATCAACGATCACTACGACGCGAAATATTACCTGCATACCGGCTTCCGCCGCGTGACCAACCTGGAGCATCCGTCCATCGGCAGTATCGCCTCGGCGTTCGTCGGGCTGCCCAATGATGACATGCCGGCGTTTGTCACCATCGATGCCGGCAACGACAAGGGCAACGGCGGCCGCTTCTATCGTTCCGTGCCCGCCTACCTCGGGCCGCGGCACGCGCCGCTGGCCGTCCAGCATCCGGCGCGGGGACTGGAAAACCTGAAGCCGGACACCAGGGGGCTCGACCGCCGTCTGCAGCTGCTGGGCAAGGGAGAGGAGCGCTTCGCGCGCGAGTACAACCTGCCGGTGGTCAACGCCAAGCAGGCCGCCTTCCAGCGCGCGGTGAATCTCATGCACTCGCCTCGCGCCAGGGCGTTCAATCTTGATAACGAGCCGGCCGCCATTCGCGAGCAATACGGAGAACATCGCTTCGGCAAAAGCTGCCTGCTCGCCCGGCGGTTGATTGAGTCCGGCGTGTCGTTCGTGGAAATTTTCCATCGTGGATGGGACGACCACGAAGGGGCGGGCATGCGCATTGCCGCGCGCGCCCCGTGGATGGATGGCGCGATGTCGACGCTGATCCTCGACCTCAAGCAGCGCGGCATGCTCGATGATGTGCTCATCGTGTGGATGGGCGAGTTCGGCCGCACCCCAGGCGATGGCAACGGCCACTTCTGCCGCGCGTGGACCAGCATGATGGCTGGCGGCGGCATCAACACCGGGCAAGCCGTGGGCGCCACCAACGAAAACGGAAAAAACCCCGGTGACACCATCACCAGGCGCCCCATCACTGCACCTGATTTCATGGCGACACTCTGCACCATCCTCGGCATCGACCCACACCAGGAGCTCATGGCCTCCGGCGGTCGCCCCATGCCCCTGGTGGACAAGAAGGCCAAGGTGGTGACGGAGCTCATCGCATGAAACCCGCCTCCTTCATCCTTGCGCTGCTCCTTGCGGTGACGGTTCAAGCCGAAACGAACCAGGCCGTGCTCAAGCACGTGGAGTCTCTCGGCGGCCGCGTGCGATGGGTGTCAGCGAAGCAGGAAGCGCTGGAGGTGGATTTCCAGTTCAGCGGCGACAAGGTCACGGATGCCGAGATCGCCCGGCTGCCGGAGCTGGGTCCCATCGAGATCCTGCGTCTCAAGAAAACCAGCCTGACCGATGCCGGCCTCCAGCACGTGGCGCGGCTTACCGGTCTGCGGCGGCTCTACCTCGAGCACACCGCCATCACCAACACCGGCCTGCAGCTCCTCGCCGGTCTCAAGCAGCTCGAATACCTGAACCTCTACCAGGCCCAGGCCACAGACGAAGGCCTGCTGGAACTTGCGCCCAAGCTGCCGACCTTGAAGCAGGTGCATTTCCACTCCCGCCAGGTGACGGCCGCTACCATCAGCAAGATTTCGGAAAAGCTACCCGGGCTGCGGGTGTGGCCCCTGCCGGGACGCGAGCGAGCGCGTGTGGAGACCGTACTGAAGCTCTCGGAGACCAACCTCGCCGAAGCGGAGTCGGTAATGGCCGTGGCCGAGAAGGACTTCAAGGAGCTCAACCCACTGGTGAAGGAGTTGAAACCCAGGGTCGACACCGCCAAAAAAGCCGCTGATGCCACCCACAAAAAAGCCAACAGCGCCGGCAAATCCGCCGAAACGGCCAAGCGACGCGTTGTTGAGCTGGATCGTAAATTCAAAGATGCCGACCGCCAGGCCAGGGCCAAGCCCGATGATGAAGGCTTAAAAAAGAAGGCGGCTGAGTTGAAACGCCAGGGGGATGAAGCCAGGAGTAAGCGTGAAGAACTGGCAAAGAAATACGATGCCGAACTCCGTTCCAATGACGTCGCCCAGAAGCTTAAGCGCAGGCTGGAGAAAAAATTCCGCCGCGCCTCCAACTCCAAGAAAGTATTCGAGCTGGCCAAGGCTGAGTTGGAGGCCGCAAAGCTGCAGGCCGAATACGCCCGCCGTGAACACAAGGCGTTGAACGGCAAATAAACTTCCGAACCTCGCCGGCTGAGATCCGGCCTGTGCGAGGCCCTGGGCCGGGGCAAGGAGAGGGCGGCCGCTGGTTGCTTATCGCCCGGGGCATCGTTTAGGGTGGTTGGATTGTTTAAGGAAAGGTCCGGCGATGGCGACGGGCTGTGAACCAGTTTGTTGATCCGCTCATGAGCATATGGGTGATAAAGAAAAGCCGATGGACGTGGAGACCAGGGTCTGCTGCGAGAATAAATTGACGCTTCTCGTCCGGTCGATGGCAATGGCCTGGATCGCTACCAGCTTCTTCGCACAGGTCGCATTCGCGGTACCTGTGGACCTGGAGTCCTACGATCCGGCCTGTGGGGTGGAGGTGCGCCACAAGGATGACGTCCTCATCGCTCGATGGCAGACACCGGAAGGCTCGACCGAGCTTACCCTGAACCTCCTGGAGGGGAGAGCCCTGGTCCATTCGATCGCGGTAGCCTCGGGACAGGCGAAGCCCGTCGTGATCCTCCGTGATGCCAACCCTGTCACTTTACTGACCATCGCGGAACGCGACCTGGAGAAACGAAACGGCTGGACCATCTTCTTCGACCACGTTGACCGAAAACCGAATCAATCAGGGCCGCTCGTCCTGAAGCTCAAGGGTGTGGCGGCGCGCAGTATGGGCCGCCGCTGCGTGATCGACTTCGATGGCCTTGAAGGACAGGGGTTCTCTGGAAAGCTGCGTTTCACTCTCTATGCCGGCTGCGACCTGGTTCACGTCCAGGCAGTGGTGACGACCCGGGAGGAGGCCCGTGCCCTGCTCTACCATGCTGGATTGACCTGTAACCCGACCGGTAAAACGACCTCATGGATTGGCCTCGATGATCAATTGCATCGGGCTGAGGCGGACGACCGCCCCGCAGCCCCGCAGAAGGTGCGCTACAGGACCATCGCGCTTGAGACTCCGGCCGGCGGCGTTGCAATCTTTCCGCCTCCACACAGGTATTTCTACCCACTTGATGAGGCCTACAACCTGGGATTCACCTGGCGGGGGAACGATTTCATGAAGCAG
>CAJWMA010000179.1 GCA_913042995.1 uncultured bacterium
AGGTCCTGCTTGAACCGCAGGTTCGGCGCGAAAAAGCTGTGAAGCACCGGGTGGGTATAGGTCTCGGTGTTGGCGTCGTATTTACCCAGGGAGTTCAGCTCGATGAGTACGTTCACATTTTCCGGGACAACAAGCTTTGGCAGAACCTTGTCCTTGGCCGGATCGTCGAGGCCGACAGCATTGGTCGGAGACTTGAAAGTATGCCGCTGATCCTCAAACTTCCCATCCTTGCCGGGATAGTTGAAATACCAGGCGAACTGTTCTCCGTAGACCCTGACAACAAAGGTTCCGGGCTCGATCTCACCATCCTTCTCAGGATAGCCGGTCTTGATTGTCAGCCAGCCGCTGTCCCCCACCAGTTGTATAACGCCGATGAAAACGAGGATCACGACCGTGGCCAGCGTCCAGGTCACCTCCAGCTTGTTGCTGCCGTGGGTGTAATGCGCCTTGTCGCGGCCTTCACGATTCCTGTAGCGAAAGAGGAACCAGAGCATCAGCCCCTCGACGACGACAAAAGCGATCCCGGTGATCCAGAAGATCAGCGCGAACAGGTCGTCCACCCCTTCACCGTAGGTTGAAATGGCATCGGGCATCCAGAACAGCCCGGGCTTCTCCTCCCCGTGGTCGGCAGCGGAGGCCGCCGCGGCCGGCGCTTCGGCGCCCTTCTCCTGGGCCCAGGCTGGAGCGGCCAGCAACATGGCAACGATAGCCACAGCCAGCAAGGAGGTCGCTCTTTTAAACCCCTGTAATTTTGTCAGAATCATTACTCGCTTCAACTTCCTGAAAACTCTCTGGCTGTAATAAACCAGATACTAACCTTTATAGGTAAATTCGAAAACGATGTTCCCTTCGACCACGGCGCCATCCTTCACGGTTATTTTCTGCGCCTTGGGGGCCTTCAGCTTACGGTCTTTCTCATGCCAGACCTCTACGGTATAGGTGCCATCTCCATCAGGCAGCTTCCCGATGGAGAACTTGCCGTCCTCCGCCGTCTGAGAAAAGAACGGATTCTTCACCACGAAGGCGTATGCGGACATCCAGGGGTGAACAGAACACTGGCAGACATGCGGACCCGCCTTCTTAAAAAATCGATCCCGGACCTCTTCGCCGACACTCGCCATCGAAAGGTTGAAGGACAACTGGGGGATGCTCACGTTATGAAGAAATGGGTCGCTATTCTTCAGCACCACCTGTTGATCTTTATGCAGGGCGAAAACATGAGGGGTATACTGGCACCCCTTCTGGTCAATAACGACCTTTGCAGGGTGGCCATAGGTGCCCATGTCCTTGAGGTTGTAGCGGCCGAGTCCCTTGCTGATATAAACGATGCAGTCCTTCAGGCCGCCATCGGCCCCCGCCACGATCGTCTCAGCGTTGAGAGGGCCCAGTGACTGCGCCTCGCGCTGCTTGCCGCACTCCGGCTTGGCCGAGATATCCAGGGGTACCTTGGCCGGCGCTCCAGCGATCTTGACAATTCCCGTCAATGCGACGGAACCGAACTTCTGCTTGGGAGAACCTCCCGCTTCGCCGGCGCCGGTCTCGGAGGTTCCTGGGGTGGTTCCACTGTCGACGCCAACGCTATTCTGCTCGGACCCCCCGGGAGCCCTGGCCTGCTTCTTGGTTTCACAGCCTGAAATCAACGCCAGGAGGCTGGCGATCATCAAAACCGTGACACCGAAGCCCAGAGGTGAAAATCGATCTGCCTGCATTCTATCCGCCACTCCTATTCCTTGCTCTTACCAGGTCGTTAGAACTCTGTTTCGCCGTGCTCAGATGTCATAAGTTAGAGTGCAAAAAAGTCTTTTCAAGTCTTTTCAAGCCTTATTCCTATGCCGTATCCGGCGGAGGCGGAGGCTGAGAGGAAGAATGAGCCGAGGCGGTTTTTTCGAGGTACCGAGAAACCTCCCCGGCCGTCCGTTTTCCCTCTGTGAGACAGTCGTTGACAGAGACCCCACGATAGGAGTTCCCGGTCAGGAAAAGCCCTGGAAAGGCCCTCAGGCGTGCCTCAATGCCCTCCAGGAGAGCCTGGTGGCCAACCTCGTATTGGGGAATTGCCTGTTCGTATCGGTAAACTCGCTGAGCCACCGGCTTCCCCTTGAGACCGATCGCCGCCCCCGTCTCTCGCTCTATCATCTCGATCAACTCTTCATCCGGCTTTCCGACAACTTCTGGAAAACGAGTCCCGCCCGCCAGCGCCCGGACACTCACGTGACCTTCGGGGGCATGCCCTGGAAAGATGCTTGAGGTCCAGATCATGCCAAGCGTCTCCAACCCCTCACTGGCGGGAGCCAGGAAGCCGTATCCATCGAGCTCCGAATCGACATCCTCGGCCCGGTAACCGAGGCAGACAACCGCCACGGATGAATAGGAAATGGTAGCCAGGTCTCTGCCGAGATCGGATTGCGGCCCCGCAAACAGCGAGGCGGCGCGGCAAGCCGGAACGGCCAGGACCAGCGCCCTGGCTGTCTCCTCCCGGCCATCAGAAAAAGTCACCCGCCAGCCCTCGGCGCACGCGCGGATGCTCTCGGCTCCGAGGCCGTATTCAATATTCTCACCAAGCTCTTCGGCAAGCGCCCCGGAGAGCGTTCCGAGACCTTCCTCAAAGCTGTGCAGGGTAGCTGAAAACGGCGAGGTCTTGCCTTCGCCTGAAGATTTCTTTTTGCCTCTCCTGGCCATCCCCCTGACCAGGCTGCCGTGCTCCTCCTCAAGGGCCGCCATACGCGGAAAGCAGCTCTTCATGCTCAGCGCCTCGACGTCGCCGGCATAGATGCCGGTCACCATCGGATCGAGCAGAGCGTCGACCGCCTCCTGCCCGAGACGCCGGCGGCCGAACTCCGCGATGGACTCATCCGCCGCTGCGCGTCCCCTGGACCGAAAGGGCTCGAGCAACAGGCCGAGGCGCCCCCGCAAGGAGAGCGTCCCCGAGAGCAGAAAGGCGCGCAGGTTGCGGGGAAGAGGCCTGAGTTCGCCCTCTCTCATCAGGTAGCGGTCGGAAGAGCGCGGAGAGGCCGGCAGTAATTTCCCATCGAGTCCGAGGCTGGAGATCAGCTCAAGGGTATCCGGAGCGTTGTCGAGTACGCCGTTGGGGCCCTGCTCAAAAAGAAAACCATCGACCCGCTCCGTGCCAACCGAGCCGCCGCTTCGGCCCGAAGCCTCGACCACCTTCACCGCCGGGGAGGCCCCCCCCCCTGGCTGCCCGGCACGGAGATGCCGCAGAAGGAAATGCGCGGTGGACAGTCCGGAAATACCCCCACCGACTACAAGCGCGTCAAATGACATTGCTGAGCAGCGGTCCTAACTACGGGACAGGCTCACAGCCTGGAGGCCGCCATCCTGTCGCGCCTAATTGCCGCCTCCTGCCTCTTCCTGGGACTCCTCACGGGGAGCGGTCGCCATCTTGTCGTCGTTCATATGGCGCAGGTACTGGAGGAGAGCGTTTACATCCGCGAGATCTTTAGCGTCAATTTCCGAAGCCGGGTTGCCGGTATACTTCTTCCTCTCCTGGAAATAGTTCGGCATCTTGGTCCCAGGCATGAAGTCAGGCGGGAAATAGAGCCAATCCCGCGTCCACTGCACTCGCAGCCGGCCGGCAGCCGCGTTGAGGTCCGGACCCCAGGAGCTCTTGTCCCAGGGCTTTCCGGCTGCCCAGGCAGATGCCTTGCCGCCAAGCTCGCCGCCAGCAGCCTGGACGGCATCCAGGGTAGCGAACCCCCCCTGCAGGAGGATCTTGCCATCGGAATCCTTCCAGACCAGGAAGTGGCTGTCACCCGGAGCGCTCAGCGGAACCTCCGCGGGAGCCACCGTCCCGGCTCCCTGGGTGAGGATCGGCAAGGTCGGTAATTCTGCGCCGCGAGGATGGCACTGGCTGCATTGCTTACCCTTGACCTCAGCCGTACCCTTCCCAAACAGCAGCTGCCCCTTGAGAGCCTGTTCTTTTTCGAACCTGTCCTCAGCGAAGAGTTCCTCACCATACGGAACCTCGCTGACAGCCTTAAACCACTGGACAATCAGGCGGGCCTCAGCCTGCGTAAGATTGAAGGACGGCATTCGGACCTTCAGCCAGGGCCGAATAGGACGCACGTCCTGCAGGAAGTGGAAGAACCAGTCACTCTTGACGCGCTCTCCCTGGCGCAACAACGGCGGCGGCGCCTTGAACCTGTCGGTCAACTCCGTTCCAAAGTAGAAACGCACTCCACCCTCGCCATAGCCCTTCACCGCGAGTTTTCGCTCGCTTACAGGACTCTCGGAAAGAACCCCGCCAAGAGCCGAGTAGTATTGCGTCGCAATCCCCTCGAGTTCATCCTTGCTCACCCCCAGCCCGTCCGGCAGGGAATCGAGGTCCTGGTCATAGGGGGCCTCCAGCATAGCGACAAGGAATTGCCCGAGCGCGCTCGATTCATCCTCATAGGACTTGCGCATCCGTGAGATCAACCCCGCCGGATCTGCCAGGCGCTTACGCACGAAATCATAGATTCCCCGGTTAGCGAGCGTATCGGCAGGCTCTTCCTCGTTGTACATCGAATCAATGACCCGGGCGACATCCTGGACAAAGCCCGGGAGGGGATAGAAATGCCTGCGTGCGACATCGGCAACCGACATGGGATCCTCGTTCGGAGTAAAGACCTGCGGCAGAGCCGCATCGGTATTCGCATCGCCGGAGCTGAACTGCCCGACCTGTTGACCGAGCGGGAAGCCAGCAGGAAGCTCGATCCCGAGATTCGACCCTTGCGGGCCGGCTGGCCGCGCGGCTAACCGGTAGCTCTTGGCAAGCCAGGTCTCAGCCTGCATGACATTGCTCCGGCCGGACTCATCTCCAAGCGCGTTGGGATTTGGAAGGTCATCAACCGACACATAGCTGGTGGTCGCTCCGAGGCGGTGACAGCCTGAACAATTGAGCTTCTGAACCAGGCGGCTGCCGCCCTCGAGAATCTTCTCCCTCTCCGAGAGATGTTTCTTCCTGCCGGGATCAACCGGATCAGCCACCAGGCTGATGACATAGGCGACGACCGCCTCGACCTGTTCCGGCTTGTCGTGGAACGGAAACAGCGGCATCTTCAGAAGCTCGTCGGCTCCCTTGTGGACTAATTGCTTCGTCACCTTGTAATCGTAGACCGGATCTCCCGAGCTGGCCCTTCCAACTGCCACCCTGCGAGGCAGGACGTCAAATCTCCTGGTGTCGCTGAGCTTGGCCCTGGCCCACTCGTGACGCTGATGGGGGATCGCCTCGGATCCATCTTTCTGATGGCCCCACTGCCCGAAATCCAGGCGGTCAGAACCCTTGTCCCCCCATTTGTTGAGCTCGGCTCCAATTGGCTGGGCGCCATCGAAATAGGCAACCCTGTCGGAAGGCGGCGCCCCTGGATCGGGATCATCATCCCTGATTCCGTTGTGGCAGCCGAAGCAGCCATAGCGGCGAACCAGACGATGCCCTACCAGGTTGAGCTTCTCCGAGGTCGTCATCGGCTTGCTGGCGTCACCGCCCTTCAACAGGGTAGCCGCCCTGGATGTTCCATGCACCGCGCTCAGATAATAGGTCGCTATATCATCAAGAATCTTCTTTTTCGCCGGATCACTTTCGACCTCGGCGGCATTGGTCGTGACCAGCCCGCTCTCCCACCCTTCGTCCCGATCCTTCTTCTGGCTCTCACCAAGCGTCGCAGGGGAAGCGGATGGATGGGCCGCGAGGTCGACATCGTTATAATCAAGCGTCAGGAGATAGCTGACCATGTCGGCGACCTTCTGCTCTCCGGCGGGGTCCTGGCCGGGAGCGAGCCGGAAACGAGGCATGATCGTCTCCGGATCATGCGCCTGGGGATTGAGGATCCAGCTTGAAAGCCAGCTGACCGCCTTCTTGCGTCCGAGCTCGGTCGCCAGATCGAATTTGCGGGCCAGCGAACTCAGGTCCGGCCCAAAGGTATTGTGAATCCAGCGATTGTAGACCGCATCCGCCAGTTGGCCGACGCTCTCCAGCGCGCTCTCCTCGATCTCGAGGCTCTCTTCAAGGGCCATCGATTCCTCGATAGATCTCTTGCTCTTGCTGTAGAGCTCCTCGAGTTCGGAGCCGACATCCAGCCCCTTGAGCCAACCATAAAGATCCGAAAGTTTTGCCCCGGATTCCCGATAGGCCGCGGCAAGCTGGGGTTGCCCTTCAACTGACTGCGCAGCCTTCTGTTCCAGCGCGGCGAGAACAGTCGCCAGGGCGGGGAGAGGCTCATCATATTCATCCTCGGATTCGACCTTGATACTGTGACACCCCATACAGCCGAGCGTCTTGACAAGCTCCCGACCGCGAACGGGGTCTCCAGCCGGCGCCGTTGCGGCGGCCGGGACGCCAACGCTGGTATTGAAAAGGTAGGTCGCGAGCCCCAACACCTCGACGCTGTTCCGCAGGTTGAAATCCACCTCTTCACTGCCGCCCGATTCGTCATCGGCTGAGCCGAGAGGGCGAAGCATCTTGCCATTGGAATTAGTCAGGTCAAAGAAACGCGGCATCTTTGACGATTCGCGGAAATGCACCGGATCACGAATCCAGCGCGTCAGGAAGCCCATGGAAACCTTATCGCCCAGATGCTTGAGATTGGGACCCACCTTATTGAGCTTCCATACCCGATCATCCGACGCCCCGGCGGCAACCTCGAAGCCTTCGATCGTATGGCAGCCGAAGCAGCCATAGGTCCGAACCAGCTTCTTGCCCAGGTTGAGCCGCTCGGCACCCTCAATTTCCCATTGGTCATTGTGGCACTTGGTGCAGCTCGAACTGGTGAAGCCGGTCGGGAGCATCGGATGCTCCTCGTGATGCTTCAGATGCCAGTGATATTTACCCTCCCACTCTTTCCTCTGCTCTTCACCATCCGGAGTGTGCGCGGCTATGGTGAACTCGGTCGCATGGCCATCTCCGTAATGGCAGGTGGTGCAACCGGTGTCCTGGTAGGTGTGAGAGCTGGCCGCCGAGAGAAACAGGTCAAGGCGGGGGTGGCTGGCATAAACCGAACCCCACTTTTCATCCTGGTACCCAACGAAGCGGGGATTCGGATCGTTGATGTTGATGTGGCAGGTCTTACATCGATGTACGCGATCGACATCCATGAAGTTGAGCGGTTCTTTGAGCCCGGGAGTCACCACCTTATCGATCTTGTAGCTCGGAGCCATGAAATCAAGAAGCGGAGCGTTACGAACCGCGTTCCTCATGGACGAATCGACCAGCTGGTATTGCTTGAGGGCACTGTCGACCGCGAGCAGGCTATTCTTCAAGCCCGTCTTCAGAGCGGAATAATCGGTGGTGCCGCCGGCCACGGCCACCGACGTCTTCTCTTTCAGAGCCGCGTCGTAGGCAGCCTCCGCCGCCGCCGCATCGTTCTCGCTCTTCTCCATCTTGAAGAGCTTATCGTTGAGAACCTTGACGGAATTTTTATTGAACTCTACGGAAAGCTCCCTGACCTTCGCGGCCGCCGACTCTGTAGGGCCATCAGCCAGCACATATTTCTTACTTTCCTCAAAGTTGAACTTGGCAGCCTGGAAGTCACCGCGATAGGCGCGCAGGGCGCGGTCAGCCTCGCTGGCCGCGAAGGCCGCGT
>CAJWMA010000180.1 GCA_913042995.1 uncultured bacterium
CCCTGGTGCTGGTAGAGCGACAGGGTGGCGTAGTAGTCAAAGTAGAAGTCGACCTTGTTCGCCTTGAGCATGCGGATCTTCAGGAACGCGGCGCTTTCCTGCTGGCGGGGATCGGTCGGCGGCGTCAGGTCAAGCTGCCGCAGGAACATGCCCGTGGCGGTCATCGCCGGGTGGTTGTTGCTCGGCCCGGTATAGCCGTAGATGCCGTTATGGGTGCCGCCGGAAACCGAGCTGATAAATTCACGGCCCCTGGCGAAGACCCCGTCGGGAATCTCGATACCGGCCATTCTTCCCGAATGCAGGGCCATATAATGCCACCCGGTGGCCGACAGATCGCCTTTCTGTCCCGGCTGGTAGCGCCAGCCGCCGCCCTTTTTATCCTGGGCGTTGAGGATGTACTGAATGGCCCTGGTCGCCGGTTCCTTGAGCTTTGGATTCTTTGTCAACCCGTAGGCTTCGCAGAGCGCGATGGCGGCGATACCGTGCGCGTAGGTTCCATGGTTCCCACCGCCTGGGCCACGAAGGTTGCCGTCGGGTCCCTGTTGCTTGATCAACCAGTCGATCGCCCTGGCTAAGGCCTTGGAGTGCTTGGTGTTGGCGCCGCTCTTGATGCCCCATCCGTAGTAGCAGAGCATCGCCAGGCCCGCGCCGGCAGTATTGTATTCTGACCTGCTTCCGTGTTTGCCCATCTCCCAGCGGCCATCGGGTTCCTGGTTGTCGCTGAACCAGTCCAGCGCCATGCGGATCGCGCCCTCGGTCGCCTCTGAGCCACCGAGCTGCTTGATCACCTCCAGCGAGGGGCGCCCACGCAGCTTCTTGACGTACTTGCTCAGGGTCTTTTCGTCGAGGCTGTTTTTCGGCGTCTCGAGTTTTACATCGGCGACCAGGCTGTCGAGCGGGTCGGTGCCTGGAAGGTTCAGCGCCAGGGCGGCCTTTTCAGACGAGCCTTCGAGCTCCTCTGGAGCGCTTTTCGCCTCGAGGCCATCGGTGGGGTTGACCGTGCTGCCGCCGGTATCAGTGGCTGGAGCGGTCTTGCCCGCTGAGGCGACCGCCCTGGCGCCGGACTCTACGTCGAGCTGCTTGTTGCCGGCCTTGCCGGTCTTCGCCTTGCCGCTCTTGACCTGCTGGATGGCGCCCTCGTTGCCCTTGAAGTCGCCCTTGGTCGTATCGACCGCGGCTACCTCGAGCTCCAGGCCGGTGGTGAGCGCGTCGACCGGATCGCTGCCGGGCAGGTTCTGGGCGAGCGGCGTCTCGGTGCCCTCCGTCTTTTTCGGAGTGTCGTTAGCCTCGAGACCGTCGACCGGGTCGACGTTCTCGGTTTTGGCCTCAGGCCGGGTGCTCTTGGCGACGGAGCCCTCGTCGGATTGTACCTCAACCTTCAGGCTCTTGGCCGGATCGAGCTGCTCCTGGTCGCTCTTGACCTGTTGGATGGCCTCCTCGTTGACCTTGAAGTCATCCCGGGTGAGGTCGACAGCCTCGACCTTCCTGGCATTGGTCGCGGTGGCGACCTCGAGCTCTTCAACCAGCAGCTCGGGCAGCTCCGTCTCGCTGAGTTCCTTCAGCTCCGGTGCCTCCTCTTGGGGCAGAATCGGAGTCTCGCTTGGTTGCGCCTCGTTGGCCTTCGATGGATTGAGGTCGCTGACGAGAGATTGGTCGGAGCTCTTGCGGGCGATGGGAACGGGGTTGGGGACGACGACGGTTGGATTGAAGGCCACCTCGCTGAAGTTCTGGACGTTCTTGGCGACGATTAATTGCGTAGAGCGTGTCACCTCGGCCAGCTCCTGTTCGGATTCCATAGCCAGCTCTTCCTGGGCGAGAGCGTCGATGGAGAGGGAAACCTCGGGCGACTGCTGGTCGCCCCCTGCCACGGCCTGGCTGATGACCCAGACGACCATCAACAGGAGCAGCAGAAGATGAGCCATGACCGAGGCCGCCAGGCATTTGTGATAGAGGCTGGTTATGTCGCGCCATTTTTCTATCAGGTAGATCAAGAGCAGCAGGGCGGCGATCCCAAGCAGGATCCACCAGAAGATATCCGCGAGAAGCTCCTTGAATAGCTCCCAGCGAGCGAGATCGGTGTAGCCGATGACCTCGCGGGTGGTCGAGCGGTAGAGCCTGTAATCCTGTTTCGGCGTGTTCAGCTCAGCGGCGCCCTCCGGTTTTTGCTCGATCTTTGCCGCCTGCGGAGCAAGCTCGCCATCGGAGCTGAAGAGGAGGTCAAAACCTTCCATCCGCACAGCGGGATCCGTTGCCTGGCCTTCCTTGATGTAGACGTCGACCTTTTCCGGAGGCAGGACCTCACCACTCACCACGCGGGAGAAGTAGAGGTTGAAGTTGCCGGGCTTTCCCCTTGAGCGGTTGGAGGCGAGGAAGACGTGGTCTCCCTGCCCGGTGAGGGCGGTCTCGATGTCATCCCCTGAGGAGTTGAGCGTGTCGACGGCGACCGCCTTCCTGAAGACCGGCAATGGGGCTGTCTCCGGCTCGTTCGTTTTGGCAATACCCGCGGCGGGCTGCTCAGGCGGCAGGCCAGCCTCGAGGGCCAGGTCAAAGTAGATGTCGCTCGAGCCCGCCTTGTTGTTGACCCGTGCCGCCAGTATGTTTTCGCCGCTCTTGAGCGCCCCTGCAGGAACCTTGACCGTGCGGTTCCAGTATACGGGTTCATGGTCAATGTCGTCCTTGTCGACCTGCTGGCCGTTGATCCAGACGGTAGCCGAATCGTCAGAGGCTATTCGCAGGCTGAACTTTTTCTTCGAGTCGAGTAGCTTCTGGTCTATCGAGAATTTCCGGCGCACCAGGACAGGCTGGCCCTGTAATTCCAGGGTGGTTCCGTTCTTTTCAGTGACGGAGGGCTCCCCATAGCCCAGCGGGGCCTTCGCGGCGGTCCACTTGCTGTCGTCAAAAGCGGCTCCGAGCCAGTCCTCTCCCTGGACACCGCTGGCGGCGGTGAAGTTCCAGCCCTCACTCGAGGCGGCTATGATGACCGGGTCGAGGTCTGTCGCCCCGGCTTCTTCGGAAGTTTCCGGCAGCTCGCGTTGTGCTACGTAGATGTCCCTGTCGGTGACCCGGTCAGTTGAGAAGTAGAGCTTCCTGTCGTCGGTGGAGGGCGCCGGTCCGGTCTCGTTCTTTTCCGAGTTAATGGAATCTCCCAGGCGCTCGATCGTTGTCCAGTTCTTGCCCCTCTTGCGGGCTACATAGATGTCGTAGCCTCCTGCGCCGCCCTCGCGGTTTGAGCTGAAGTAGAGGTTTTGTCCATCCCGGGAGAAGGCCGCGCCTCGTTCGTCGCTGGAGGTGTTCAGGGCGGTCATCGCTTCCGGTCGGCTCCAGGCCCTTCCATCCCAGCTCGAGAGGTAGAGGTCCGCGCCGGTTTCTTCAGGACTCGTTTTCTCAAAGTCACTCGAGAAACGGGTCAGGACCATCAGGGTGCCGTCTGCTGAGAAGGCCGCCTCCACGCTCTGTGAGGCCTGGTTGACCGGATCGACCGCTCCCGGGTTCTCAGGATTCTTCGCCCTCTCTTCGAAGAGACTCTGCTGCGGGTCTTCCCAGAGGACCATGCGTTCCTTTTTTTCCTGCACATCGACTCGCAGTCCTTCTTCGTCGGTGTAGTAGGACCAGACCTCGCTTTGCAGGCGGTCCCGAATCACCAGGCCCAGGAAGATGAGGGCGACCAGTCCCACTGTCGGCAGGATCCAGCGGGTCCAGGATCGTTCGGAGGCTGGTGCTTCCGTGGAGAGAGCTTCGTTTGCGGTTGTCTTTTTTTTGTCGTTAGTCATGGCAAAAAAACCTATGCGGTCGCCTCCGTCGCGGCGGCTTCGGAGTCGCAGCCGCCGCTGGAAGGCTTGCGCAGCGCGAACCAGGAGCCAAGCAGCAGGACGAAGAGCGCGCCGCAGGAGGCCAGCAGCAAGCCCATGTTGTCTTTCATCCAGGTGCCATCGGGCATCTTCGAGTAGTCATAGCGTCTCACGACACGTTTGCTCATCGCGCCGTAGAGGGCCGCCGGGTTGTCGCCCCGGTTCGAGTTGAACATCAGGTGAAAGCCGGCCATACGCAGCGCTGGGGCTGATTCATCGCCGGGGGAGTTGATCTCCGGACCGAGATTTTTCGGCTCACCGGGGATCAGCAGGTCCTCCAGGACTTCATTGTTGGTGTTCTTCTTGAACCGTGACCGGTAGATGTCTTTACCGCCCTGGCCGTCGGCCCGGTCGGAAGCGAAATAGATGAAGTCGCCGTGGTCGGTGATTACCGGGTCCAGGTCATCAGCGTCTTTTGAGCTGAGCGTCTCGATGCGCCTGGCGTGGCGGAAGAGCGGGGTTGGCGGGATTTCCTCGGGGGAAAGCAGACCGTCAGCCGCTCTCTTTGGTCCGGCGGGGTCTGGTTCAAAGCCAAGACCGTAGAGTGGAGTGTAGCGGTAGTGCGCCTCGAGGCAGAGAGCGACCAGGGAGGTCGTGATGACCGGCCCCATCTGGCCGCTGTGCTTCCCTTTGACGGCCCAGGAGCCATCTTCCACCTGGGTCGTGACGAGCTGCTTCTTCATCGCCTCGAGCCAGCGTCTCCAGGCGGGACCCTGGTGCTGGTAGGAGGCCAGGGTTCCGTAATAGGCGTAGTAGAGGTCGGCCGCGTCGAGTCCCTTCTTGTCGATCAGGGTCGAGGATTCCCAGGCGCGGGCGCTGCTCGAGGAGAGGCCGAGCAGCTGACTGCAGAAGAACCCTACCGCGTTCATCGCCGGCGTGTGGCCACCACCACCGACCTTTGTCGTGTAGCCAAAGGCTCCGTCGTCTTTACCGCTTGATACCTCTTTGAGGAACCTGCGGGCGCCGTCAATCGTTTCATCTTTCACCCGCAGACCCGACCACTTGGCGCTCGCCAGCGCCATGACCATCCAGCCGGAGACCGAGAGGTCGCCTTTCTGGCCCGGCTTGTAGCGCCAGCCGCCCTCTTCATGCTGGGCCGTGGTGATGAACTCAACCGCTGCGATCGCGCGCGGGCGCAGCAGCTCGGTATCCTTGGTTACTCCGTAGGCCTCGATCATCGCCAGCGAGGCGATTCCGTGGTCATACATGTCCCCCTTGGGACTTTTTCCGCGCAGGTCGCCATCGGCCTTGTCCTGCTGATCGATCAGCCATCGGATGCCCTTGTCGACCACCTCGCGGTACTGGCATTCGGAGTTGTGGGTTTCACCGCGTCCGTAGAAAGCCAGGAGAGCGAAGGCGGTGGCCGCCATGTCGTGGTTGGCCGCGCCGCTGTTTTCGCTCAGGTCCCAGCGCCCATCCTCCGCCTGGGTGCTGGCGAGGAAGGCCAGGGCCTTGTCGACCGCGGTCTCGGTTTCTTCATTGCCTCCGAGCTTCGCCATTACCTTGACATCTCCGAGCGCTCCCTCTCGAAGGGAGTAGAGCATGCTCAGCTGACGTTCGACCATCAGGTCGTAGGGTGTTGTCTTGGAGGCGATGTTGGCCTGGTAGAGGTCATGATCGGTCTTGAGATTCTCGATCCGGGCCCTGGTCAGGTTTGTCTCGGTTTCATCTGTCCGCTCACGCGGCTGGTTGGAGGAAAAGAACAGCCTGGTGTTGTCCGGCGAGATCGCGGGTCCCTTTTCATCATATACCGTGTTGACCCTGTTGGTCAGGGGAAGGGGCCACGCGTATTCGACTCCATCCCATCTTGAGACCCAGATGTCATATCCGCCCGGGCCGCCCGGGCGATCGCTGGTGAAGTAGAGAAAGTCTCCGTCACCACTGAGGCTCGGGGATGTTTCTTCAAAGTTCGAGTTGAGAGCTCGCATCGGCCGAGGGCCGGACCAGCTCGTTCCGTCCCAGCGTCTGAGGAAGAGATCCTGGCTCTTGTCCTTGCCTTCCCGAGCGTAAATCATTCTTGTTCCATCGGAAGAGATCGATGGCTCAGAGACGATATCCGCGGGAAGCACGCCGGCGGTGACCGCCTCTGCGTTTTTCCACAGGACGTACCCAACCTCCACGTCCCTCGCGACCTGCTCGAAGGAGACGACGTCAGTATACTTGTACCATCGCTGTGGCTGGAGGTAGGCGAACATCCAGACCCCACCGAACAACACGATGGCAATCCCCAGCCAGCGGTAGAATCGGAAACGCTGGTCGCGATTGAAGCCCAGGATCATCCTGGTTTCTTCGCCGCTGGCTTGTTCCCTGTTGTCTTTCTTGCTCATCTCGATGAGTTCTTCTCGTCAGTTAAGCGTCTTGACCATGATGTGGGTTTCCTTGACCCCCACGAATTTGCAGATAGACAGTACGTTGGCCACGTAGAGATGCTTGGTCTCCTTGTCGGCGCGAATCAGCACCTTGACCTCGGGACGTTTCGCGACAGCCTCTTTCATGGTTTTTTCGACCATCTCCTCGCTGACCGGCTTGTTCATGATGACGTAGGCGCCCGATTTGCGGATGTTGATCTTGACGATGTCGCCAGCCTTGTTCGCCAGCGCCTGGTTGCGCTGGTCAACCGGGAGGTCGACCCGCCGGTCATCTTCCTGCTGCTTGAAGGTCGTCGTCACCAGGAAGAAGATGATCAGGATAAACAGCACGTCGAGAAGGGAGGACATGTTGATGACTTCGCTGGATTCCGATGAGCTTGATCGTATGCGCATGGCTCAGGCACTCGCTTTCTTCGCGGCTTTTTTCCTGCCTGGCGCCGGGGGAGCTTTGTTCTTGCTGCAGGAAAAAACGAAGTCGGAGCCCGCCTCGTCGACCGCGTCGAGCACCTTGTCTGCCCGCCCTTGAAGAAACAGGTAGAGCAGGAGGACGGGAATGGCGATGGTCAGACCGGTAGCTGTCGTTACCAGCGCCTCGTAGATGCCTTCAGCAAGCTGGGCGGTCTTGGCCGTGCCTCCGCTGCGGGCGGTTTCCCCGAACGCGTTGATCATGCCGTAGACTGTTCCAAGCAGCCCGAGCAGGGGACAGACCGTGGCGATCACCGAGAGCGGGCGAAGGCTGCGTTTCAGCTTGTCGGCCTCGCGGGACCCCACATCCTCGATCGCTTTTTCAACAGCCTCATATCCCAGGTCGGTCCTGGCGGCGCCGGCAGCGAAGACATGGCTCATGGCGCAGTCAGAATCCTCGCAGAACTCGAGAGCCTTGGCGCCGGAGGGGTCTTCTTCAAGGGAGGCTGCCAGGCCATCGACGAAGGTCGCCGGCAGAATTCGCTCCTTGTTGAGCATGATGAATCGCTCGAGACCCAGCGCTAGCGCGAGCAAGGAGGCGAGCGCCAGGGGGATCATGATCAGCCCGCCATTGGTGATCAGGTCCCACATGGTCTCTTTGTTTTCACCCGCGGCTTCGCTCGCTTCATCCGCAAGCGCGGCCGCGTGAAACAGGGCCATCAGGGCCAGCGTCAGCAGGCTCGCCAGTTGCCATCTCTTGGTCTTCATCATTTCAGTCCTTTCGGGTTCCGGGAGGCTTCTCAGCCGCCCGTTCGGATTTCATCGAGGTATTTCTGGGCGACTGTTGCCGCCGTCGTTTTCGGGAATCGTTTGATGACTTCTTTCATTCG
>CAJWMA010000181.1 GCA_913042995.1 uncultured bacterium
AGGAATTGCTCAGGAGGCGCGGTGTCAATTCCGCCATGGCAATCTACGCATTGCACTCCGGCAGCGTGATGGACGCTTTCGGTCCATTTCTCCAGCGGCTTCTCATGTTTATGACAGCTTCCGCAGGTCCCCCCGTCCGGCAGACCGTCCTGGCGCAACCCAGGCGTAACGATGGCTTCATCCTCAGGCGCCTCCTCCTGCGATTCTTCCTCTTCAGCCGGACCGCCGCCGCCTCCTTCTTCCGAACCATCCTTACCAGGGTCATCGCCGGCCGAACCCGCCTCCTCTCCAGCCTGAGCTTCTCCGGCGGCCTCCTTGCCGGGCTCCTCGACACGCTCCGGGTAACCCTTGCTGCTGAAGTGATAACCCCAGCGCGTGGTCTCGGAGATATAGCCAAGAAAGCCCATCCCGAAGACGCCGAGGAAGAGCAGGAAGGCCAGGACCGCAAAAATCGGCCGCCGGGTGATCTTGCGCTCCTTGCCGCGGTCTATTACCGGCAACAGGAAGAGAACAAGCGCGACACCGTTAATCGTCAACACTCCGAGAAAGGCGGGATCGACACCCCAGGATCTGAGAAAAGGCAGTGCCGAGTAGAGATTGTCATCGAAGTACTTGAGGAACTGGTACATCGGCAGGAAGTACCACTCCGGCTTGATGCCCTCTGGAGTTCCAAACCTGTCGGCCGGCTCCCCGAGATGCCAGGGCCACCAGGTGGCAAAAGTCACCAGGAGGGCGAAACCGAGGTTGCAGGCGATCAGATCCCGATAGACCTGCCGTGGGAAGAAAGGCTCGCTGCCGATCTTGGCCAGCGCTGCCTTATTGCCCAGTTCGATCTCATCGGTAACTGTGGTCTTGGGCGAGATCCCCTTCCAGGTTATCAGGGCGAGGTGATAGCCGACGAGGGCCAGCAGCAGCAGAGGCAGGATGACCACATGGAGGGCGAAGAAGCGGCCGAGGGTGGCTCCGGAAACATCCTCTCCCCCACAGATGAGCTCCTTCAGCGTTGACCCGATCACCGGAAAAGAGTCGACCGCTCCCAGCCCTACCCGGGTAGCCCAGAAGGCAAGCTGGTTCCAGGGCAGCAGGTAGCCTGAGAAACAGAAGAGCATCGAGACCCCCAGCAGGAGCATTCCCACGAACCAGGTAAACTCTCGAGGACGCTTGTAGGATCCGTACCAGACGACCTTGAGCATGTGAAGCACGAGCACCACGATGATGAAACTCGCGCCCCAGGAATGCATCTGCCGAATGAGCCAACCCAGCCGGGCGTGATACTCAATCGTCTGCACCGACTTGAAGGCCAGCGTCTCCTCGGGAACGTAAAGCGTCAGCAGGAGACAGCCGGTAAAAAACTGGAGAGCGAAGAAGAACAGGGCCAGCGCCCCAGTGGTATAGAGCCAGGACAGGCGTGTCGGAACAGGCTTGCCGGCCTGCTCTCCCGCGAGGGCGAGCATCCTCTCGCCTCCGCTTCGATCGAGCAGCCATGCTTTCAGCCTTGCGATAGACTTTCCTGTCTTGTCCGGCAATTCTCTCACCCAGCTCAGGTTGGATTTTCCAGGTAACGATCAAGAAGAACAACCGCTCCGGAGCCATCATCGTCGGCGAGCGCGAACTCCCGCAGAGGCTCCTGCGGAGGTTTCCTGGTTACCTTTCCAGAAGTATCGAAGGCTCCCCCGTGACACGGACAGTGAAAGCCGCGCACGCCCTTATTCCAGTTAACGTTGCAATCGAGATGGGTGCACTTCGCATCAAAGGCCCGCAGGCTGTCCCCAACCTTGAGCACATAGACCTTTTTTCCATTGAACTGCACCGGCACCGGCTCGGCGCCAACGGCATCGAAGTACGAGCGGTCCTGCTCCAGCTGGAGTTTTTCCTGGCGCGGCCGACGCGGCAGGGGCCGCAGGAAATTAACCGCGGCGACCACCAATCCTCCAGCGTAAACCAACGGAAAAAGAAGCAGCGCAAGGTGCTCAAACATTCGCCGTGTCATCGAAAGCTACTCCTGATGCGGATCATCCACCGGACTCGACTGGTCCTCCACTTCTTCAACAGGCTTAGCATACCTCCTCTAAAGCCTCCGGTCCACAGCGACCTTCGACAGGGGATCAGGATCAAGAAGCTGAGCCTTCAAGCCTCTCCGACCACGCAGCTGCGCTCACCCAGTTGGATGACATCCCCCGCTGCCAGCCTCTTTCCACGGCGGGTTTCGACAATCCCGTTAACCGAGACCTCGCCTGCGCGGATGAGCACCTTGGCTTCACCGCCGCTCTCTACCCAGCCCTGGTATTTAAGGAATTGATCCAGCTTGAAGGTCTTCAAGGCGTTCGGGCTTCTCCACCCAGCATCAACATCCGTCGTAGGTCTCGCAATCGATGCCGTCATCGGTCGGATCGCCGCCGCAGGCGAAGGGCCCCGGATCAGCGGGGACCGTCCCGCCAACAAAGAGGAACTGGAAAATGACAATCCCATCAGTCAGCTGGACCACGCCGTTGTCGTCTGTATCCGCCGCGTCAAGACAGGAGGGCATAGCCGCCCCCATGAACAGGGTGTTGAGAATCCGGATCCCATCGGTCAGCTGCAGGGCTCCATTACCATCGGTGTCGCCGCGCTTGAAGCGCTCCTCTGGTTCGACCTCGGCAGGGCGAACGCTGATGCTCAGGTCCTCAGGTCCGCCGGGAATCTCGATACCGAATTCGTCGAGAAAGCCCACGCGGAAATTATGCTCACCACCGCCATCGAAGATCTTGACCATCAGGGTGTGGCGCCCGGGCTCGAGAACGATGTTTCCGAGGTTCGGATAATCAAAGGGCTGGTCCTGGTACATCCTGTCAAGGGCGCCTCGGGAGGCGTTGTTGACATGCAGGCTCTGCCCATCGAGGAGCAGCTGGACCGAATCGTCACTGGAGACGCCGAGGTGAATTTCAACCTCCTCCTTAACGTCAAGGTAGGTCACCGCGTAGCACATCACGTTGTCATTGTTCCCGTAGATGCTGTCGAAATCGATGCGGTCATCGTCATCGTCACGGTCAAACCACTCGACCCAGGTGGGTACCTCATCAGGATTACGGCCCATTTCGTTCGGCGCCAGGCCGGTAGAAGCGGACGCGCCGTTATAATCAGGCTCCATCGCCATTGCGCCAACCGGAACAATTTCCGTCTCTGAGGTTTCCCCATCGGTAAGATAGTCCCTGGCGATTTCTTCTTCGCCCGGAGCAGCCCCTCCATCCCGGGTAAACGGACCGAGAACCAGCCAGTTCTGGATACTGCCGAAATCGCTCACGGAAGCCAGGCTTGCGGCCGAGCTGGCATTCGTCTCTCCTGAAATGACAAAGACAAAATCGTTTTCCGGTTCGGCAACCTCGCCGGAAAAGGAGCCTGAAACAGAATTGTCAGGTATGACCGAATAGGTCAGCTCGGTGATATTCCCTTCACTGATGTCCAATTCCCAGCGAACGATATTATCCTCGATGACCTGCCCCTCCTGTCCAACGCTGGTAATTTCCCATTGAGGCGGAATCGTCTCGGTGACCGTAACGAGCTCGGCCCGCGAACACACCCCCGGTCCGCGGCGATTCGACAGCGACAGCACGACCGGGTACTCCTCACCATCCTCATAGACCGCAGTCTCTTCCCCCTCGACCGCCACCCGCCCATCCCAGAGCGACCGGGTGGCCTCTATCGGAGCCGTCCGGCAGCCGCCAATCAGGGTGATCGTCAGGTCATCGATACGAGAGGTGGCTCCCGGCTGCTGGACCTGCCCGAAGGAAGCGCCGAAGAGGACCTCGACGTTGGTCGCGTCATCCCGGGTCTGCCGGTTGTGATTCAGGCCATTGGTATCGACCACCTGGAGCTGGGGCTCCTCGGGAGGATCATCTCCCTCCTCCCAGAGCTTCATGCTGATCTGCACCGGCCCTCCATCGTCATCTCCCTGGGCGGAGACCTCGACCCAATACCATTCGCCCTGGATGATCGGAAAGCCCGGATCCGCCCTGGCGTAACCTACAGCGCCGTTCGGCCATTCGAGATGAGGAACCGCCTGGTGGCAGCCGGTAAACTCGGCAATCGCCAGGGTGCCGTCAAAGAACTCTCCATCAACTCCTTCGGGGTAGATGACACAGGCGTAGCCTCTCTCCAGCGAGGCATCGAGCTCCGCATTGGGTCCATCAAAAACCCCCACCCTTCCCCGCATGTAGATCAGCATCTCGCTGATGGTCTCGAGATTCACCAGGGCCCTCAGGCGGTAGTCCTTCGATCCCTCGGGAAAGATCTCAGCGACCGTATTCGGATAGAGACTGGCAAGCGCGATCCCTGAGACGGCGTGGTTGGTCATCAACAGGCTGCCATCATTGATCTCGAGACCGCCGATCGGATACAGGTCCCCGCAAAGATCAACAACGCCCGGATGGAAGAAATCCTCCAGCTCCTCCGGCTCCTCGAATTCATAGACCAGCAGATCCTCTTCCTTCTGCTTGCCCTGGGCCTGCAGAAGCGCTGGAGAAACAGAAAACAAGGCGAAGAGCGCCACCCACAAGCCACAAAGAAGATTCCCGGCTTTTAACATCAATATCCCCTCCTCATAGAGGCGGTCCGCTTATTTCAGAACTCAGGCAGAGCGACCCAAACGTTCTGCTTTACTAATTGTAGATACTCAACAGCCCCTCTACAAACCCTTATTGAGAGCGAAGAGCCCGGCCCTGAAGCTCTCAATGTCCGCAGGCGGAGCAAAACGGTTGGCCTCGCCCCGCGCCCCCGTGTTAGAAGACCAGTCCCAGCGCCAGGGATGGCCCGGAAAGAAACAATTCGGCAACAAGGAGATTTCCCCCGTGGCAACCATTACAGGCCTTACCGTCCGCGACATCCGCATCCCGACCTCGGACAGCCTCACCGGCTCTGACGCGATGAACCCTGATCCTGATTACTCGGCGGCCTACGTAGAGCTCCAGACCGACCATCCCGATGAACTCGCAGGCCACGGCCTCGCCTTTACAATCGGCCGCGGCAACGAGCTCTGCGCCGCCGCGGTTGAGGCCTGGAAGCCCTTCGTCATCGGATTGGACCTTGACGACATCAGGGCTGACATGCGCTCCTTCTGGAGAAGGCTGACGGGCGACAGCCAGCTGAGATGGGTAGGGCCTGAGAAGGGAACCGTTCACATGGCCTCTGCGGCGATCATCAACGCCGCCTGGGATCTCCTCGCCAAGCTGGAGGGGAAACCGCTCTGGAAGCTGCTGGCGGATATGAGCGCCGAGGAGCTGGTCGCCTGCATCGATTTCACCTACATCTCAGATCTGCTGACCCCCGAGGAAGCGGTCGAATTGCTGCGGGAAAAGGAAACCGGCCGTGAGGCCCGGGAGCAGGAAATGCTGGAACGCGGCTTTCCCGCCTACACGACCTCTACAGGCTGGCTCGGCTACGAAGATGAAAAGGTCAGGGACCTCTGCCGGAAAGCCGTAGAAGATGGATGGTCGCACGTCAAGATCAAGGTTGGAGCCGACCTCCAGGATGACATCCGCCGATCGTCGATCATCCGTGAAATGATCGGCCCGGATCGCGAGCTCATGTTTGATGCCAACCAGGTGTGGGATGTGGCTGAGGCCATCGAGAACATGAAGCACCTTGCGGAATTTTCACCGCTCTGGATCGAGGAACCCACCAGCCCGGATGATGTTCTCGGCCACGCGGCCATCGCCAGAGCCGTCGCCCCCATCGGAGTTGCCACCGGAGAGTGCTGCCAGAACCGCGTGCTCTTCAAACAGTTCCTGCAGGCCGAAGCAATCCAGTTCGTTCAGATCGACAGCTGCCGGCTCGGTGGAGTCAACGAGGTTCTCTCCGTGCTCCTCATGGCCGCCAAGTGCGGCGTGCCGGTCTGCCCTCACGCCGGCGGCATCGGACTCTGCGAACATGTCCAGCACCTCGCGATCTTTGACTACATCAGGGCCGGCTGCAGCCTGGAGAACCGCGTGATCGAATACGTCGACAACCTGCATGAGCACTTCGAGAACCCCGTCACGATGCGCGACTGCCGCTACCTGCCTCCACAGGCCCCCGGCTACTCGACCACCATGGTCGAAGCCTCCCTCGCTCACTACGAATTCCCCTCGGGAACAGCCTGGAGAGACCGCTGATGACGGGCGCTATTTCTTCTTCTCGAGCGCGATCCTGTGCCGCTTGAGCGCCTCGGAGGCATAAGCGTAGAACTTGTCGAGGTCCGCTCCGAGATACCAGATCCTGCCGCGCGGACCAAGCACCAGCCAGTGAGGAGCCCTGGGTATCCCGAGGGTCTTCACCAGCGGGGAGGAGAAGCCCTTGCCGTCATGAAGCTGCGCCCAGGGGATCTTCCAACGGTCCCGCGCCGTCTCAAATGCTCCCTTGTCGGTGTCCAGGTTCACCCCGAAGATCATCACCTTCCCCTTAAGTACGGGATATTTCCTGACAGCCTGCTCGAGGGATGATTCAGGATTCCTGCCAAGGGTCTCGATGAACTGTCCGTGTTTTGCCGTATCTGACCTCCAGAAATGGACTAATGTCACTTTCCCAGCCAGATTTATGAGATTTAATTTAGCTTTTTTTCCGCCCTTTCTAACCACAACTTCAAAGGCCGGCATATCCCGGCTCGTCAACAGGGCGAGGTACCTCAAGGGACCTTTAGCTTTTGCAGCCCAGTCGGAACTGGGAAATCCATCTACCAGCCGGGCAAAATATTCCCGAGCCCTGTCGGACTCATCTCTCAAAAAGGAATCGCTCGCAAGCAGGTAGAGTCCCTGGGCCTGGCCGGCCGGGTCGCCGGAATCCTCCGCCATCGCTTTCCACTGGAATATCGCGCCTGACCTATCTCCACCAATTATAAGGACTTCCGCGCATAACGAACGGACTTGAGCGAGCTTCGGAGAAGACGAATTCGTTTGGATGAACTCCCTGAGTCTCTCCGCGACAACCCGGTAGCCCTGCTGGATGGAATCTCGATCCGGATATTCCTTCTCCAATGATTCGATGAGCTTCGCGTAGCTACCGCCCTCAACCTCCGTTTCATCTTCTGTACCGGCCGCCATCCCGAAGACCTGGGGGCCGATAATGATCGCCGGAAAAAGCCATAACCCAAGAAGCACACCGAATATATGCCTAACTGCAACCGCCTGGGTAAAATCAAATGATATTGACATGAAAACGAGCAAAGTTAGAATTCGAACTTAGAAAGAGAAGTTGTACAGAGTTGCTTTTGGTCAGTTTTGTACGATTTCGGTCAGTTTTGCCACTTACTCCCGGCAGGAAGTTACAGAATACTTCTAAATGGAGTGACTTAGCGGGCTCTCGCGGAGCAAAAAGGTGGACCGCGGAGCGTAACTTGATCCGCCGCTTCCAAAATGGAGACAACACCAGTCCATCTCGCCTCCATCGGAGTTAAAATACTAGAACAAGCAAGAATACGATAGGTTAAGAAAAGCCAAGGTTGTACACCACCACGTAAAATTAAGAGATAACTCCACCAACCACCAGTC
>CAJWMA010000182.1 GCA_913042995.1 uncultured bacterium
GTCCGCGGCCTTGACGATCAGGGCGGCGGCGCTCTTTTCACAACCAGCGGCACGGACGGACTTGACCAGGGTGGCCGCGGCCTTCTCGCACTTGAGGGCGGGAATGCCGGTGACCAGCAGCTTGGCGGCGGTCTTGTCGCACTTGTTCGAACGCACGCTGACGGCGAGCTTGGCGGCTGACTGCGCGCAGAAGCTCTTCTTGGCGGCGACCTTCGCAGGGGCAACCTTCGTTTTTTCAGTCTCAGCAAAAACTGAGATTCCAATGCCCAGGAAAAGGGCCACGGCTGCCGTGAGGTTGATAGCTTTACGCATTACGCTTTCTCCTAATTCTTAACTGACAGGTATTTAAATTATTTCCTGCTAACCACATAAAGTATGGATTCCAGGCAACATCTACACGCCTGAAAGCCGAACATTGTTTTTCCAGATCAACTTAAAGAATAAATCAAGCTTCCGAATCCATCCACGGTGTATAAGTAAAAGAGTTGTACCTGCGTGGCCCGGTAATTCGCAATCTTTACGGTTTATCCCGGGTTAGGGGCTCTGAAGCCTGAATGATACGTTTCTGTGAATTTGTTTAATTGTATCCACTGGCCTGAATTTTAAGGCCGCGGGTTCCATCTTCCCGGTCCAGAGGCTTGATTCCATTGAAGAAGACGTCGTTTAACGGCAAATACCTCGTGATCACTATCCTGACATTGGCCGTAATTTTTTCGGTGGCCCTGTCTGTTTCAGTGAAATCCATCGTCAATAAAATGAAAACCGAAGCGTCCGGGGCCGCCTTGCCGACGCAAGATGCCCGTGCCAATCCCGGGGAGTGAGTTTTGCAGAATTAATCTGGTTCACGATGGCCGGCTTGACTATACTTCTCCCGGCATTGAAAGAAATTCAACCTTTGGAGAGACCCTGATGAGTGACGCCGCAGAAAGTTCCGCCGAGGAGGCCAAAGCCAGCGATCGCTATGAGCTGAGCGACCTTTTTTCCGACGAGAACGAGGACACCCAGAGTGTGCTCAAGGTTGTCGGCGTCCTGATTCTGTTCGGTCTCATGGTGTACGCCCTGAGCCTTCCTTTCAGGGACTTCCTGGATTAAAGAGCCGGAGAGAAAATGTCTGATCATTCGGAGCCATACGCTAATGGGTTTGGGATACTTGCCGGTATCATCATTCTGTGGGTTGGCACGTTCGCCCTTTGTGTCATCTTTAAATCGCTTTTCTATGGCGACCCCGCAGCCGAGAACCAGGATGAGGAGCAAGAGAGCCGGGTCGGCGCGCAAGGCGTCGATGTCGCTTCTTTCCGTGCAATGGAATGCCACAAGAGGCTTGTCGTAAGCGATGCCATCTCGCAAGCTGACCTTCCTGGGATCCAGCGCGTCTGATTCCAGCGAGATTCTGGTTGAAGGAGAGACCTGCCTTCCGGGGGGCGTGGTCGCGCTCAAGAGAAGGCGTTCGCCATGGGATCCCTCGCGGCCTGTCGAGAGGGTCATTCTCGGCTCCAATCCAGCTCGAGCCGATGTGCTTGTCAAGGCTGTCGGCATTGAAGCCGAGCATGTCCGTCTCTATCTGCCGGTGGATGGCTGTGGGGACAACGACCTGAAGGTCATTGTCGACGGGACGGTCAAGGTGAACGGGCGGAATGTCCTCCACACCGAGTGGCTTGCCCTTGCGGATGGAGATGAACTGGATCTGGGCGGTTGGGTTTTCAAGTTCGGACAGGAAGGCTGAGGGCCTGCCGGCGATTGAAATCAGAGAGTTTTCGACAGGGCCTGCCCCAGCCAGACAGCTGACAGGCCCACCGCGATTTGAAGGCCAACATTGGCGACGGCAGGGCCGGCGCCGTTCTCCTTGAGAAGGTCGAGGGTCTCGTAGCCAAAGGCCGAGAATGTGGTAAATCCTCCCAGTACTCCGACGATAATGAAAAGCCTTGGGGCTGAGTCCTCTGCGGTTTGAAGCAGGCCATAGGCAAGACCGATGAGGAAACACCCCGAGATGTTGGCTGCAAGCGTCCCCCAGGGGAAGCCTGTCCCAAGGAGCCGCTGGGCCATTTGGCCTACCAGGTAGCGAGCCATCGCCCCCAGCGCCCCTCCGAGACCGACGGTTATCAGGTCCTTTACCATGGCGTCTTTATTTCTCCAGGCAGGGCTTCAATTGCCAACGATCTTTTTCAGTCTACCGTAGACCCCCGGGTCATCCTCCTCGGCCTGGTAGGTGAAGGGGTAGTGCTGGTTCACCTCCAGGTTCGAATAGGTCCAGGAGCAGAGAGATTGAACGCAGAGATCCATCGCGGCCATCGCGAGCTTCCCTGTCTTTGCGTCGTCCACACTCACAATAGCCTTCGATCTCTTAGCTAATTTGACGACCATCAGGTTGAACCGCTCAAGCGGCGTTGAATTGAAGCGCGGCAGCAGGATGCTGGCCTCATCTCCTACCTCGTTGGCTACCCGGCCATTAGGGGCTCCGCTGGCGGAGACCAGCAGCCCCGGGTTCGTTGCCCGAGCGGCTTTGATGAGGGATGCGCAGCCTTCAGGCGAGGAGATGATCGCATGCTTGTATTTCTTGGAGGTATGTTCTTCCGCGACCTGAACGAGGACGTTGGTGTAGGCCTTTTTTTTAAGCCAGGCGCTGGCGTTGGAAACGGCGGCCGTTACGGCCGCCTCGTTCCGAAGCACCTGGTCTTGCGCAGGGCTGAAATAGCCCAGGATAACAACCGCCCCGATTTTATCGCAGGCCTCGATGACCCGGGCTACTCGATTGAGGTCCGCCTCTCTGAGCGAGCCGTCAGGCTCGAAGGCGGAGTTGATGGAGCCGGCATACCCGGGGTCCCCGCCCTGGAGGTTCAGGATGATGGTGTTGATTCCATGGGAGACGTATCGGGGGAGCTTTTTGAGAAAGGCCTCGGTGTTCTTGTCTGCATCAAATCCCCCGGGCGAGGTCTTTGGGTTCCTGTCATCAAATGTGCAGTTGACCATCCTCACGCCCATCAGGAGCCCCTCGGTCTCCGCTCCTTCATAGGTTGGCTTGCCATTGATTTCCCAGAAGCCGCCTTCCACCGCAATCCTGGTTGTTGGCTCAAAGCCCGAGAGCCTGGCGGTAACGATGGCAAGAATGCACATCGTGAAAATCGCAGAGATGGCCGGGCTGTGGTGGCGAATCTTCATCTTTCGATCGAGTCCCAATTAATCGTGCTTATGTGAGCTGGTAATGAGACAGGGACAGGACCTCCATGAGGTTGTCCTGTCCCCGGTTATTCTCAGCAAAAAAATCTACATAGGTTTCCCGACCTGGGGGACGGGAGGAATGGCCAGGGCTCCATCGAAGCTGTAGCGACTGAAGTCGTTATTGCCGCCTTCTCCTACAAACTTCTCAGGCCCCCAGTGTTCGTCACTCTTCATGATGGCATCCCAGGTGACATCTCTGCCTGTATAGCAGGTTGTCCGGGAGAGAATGGCTGTCATGGTGCTGTGGGCAACATTCTCAGCCTCATTCAGGGTGCCCTTGTCTTCCTTGATGCTGGCCTGCAGATCAATGTGCTCTTGCACATAAGGATTCTGCTGCTTTCCGGACCATTTCCATTCATTGGGGCCCCAGATGTTGGAGCGGCAGTTCGAGCTGCCCTTGGTCCCGACGACAAATTCGGATACATCATTCCAGCAGCTGACGATCTGCCTGCACATGCTGGTTACCCGAATATCCGGGTAGCCGCTGCCTTGCGGGTTGGCGTAGATCAACTCGGTGGCGAAATGGTCGAAGATGTTTCCGTAGACATCTTTTCCGGTGCGCACCTGTCGGCCGCCCATCCCGCGGGCCTTGATCGGATGCGACCCGATGAACCAGTTGATGACGTCGAGGTTGTGGACGTGCTGTTCGGTTATATGGTCGCCGGAGAGCCAGGTGAAGTAGAGCCAGTTACGGATCTGCCATTCGGTGTCGGACCAGCCCTGTTCCTTTCGCCGGGTCCAGAGGCCTCCCATGTTCCAATAGCAGCGGCCATTAACAATCTGCCCGATAGCTCCATCCGCGATCCGCTTCTGGCACTCAATGTACTGCTTCTGGTGGCGGCGCTGGGTTCCAGCGGCAACACTGATACCATTCTTCTTGGCTTTTTCTCCGGCCGCGAGAAAACGGCGAATGCCGGGAGCGTCAACAGCCACCGGCTTTTCGGTGAAGACGTGTTTCCCTGCGGAGACTGCCGAGTCGAAATGCTCGGGTCGGAAGTGCGGAGGGGTAGCTAAAATGACATAATCCAGGTCGAGGTCCAGCAGCTTCTTGAAAGCATCAAACCCGACAAAGGTTCTTTCTTTTGGGATCTTGTGGGTCCTGCGGGCCCGCTCAGCTCGATCCTTGAAGAGGTCGGCAACCGCATGGATGGTGGCCGTGTCGCCCTGGGTCTTCGCAGCCTGGATTGCATTGCCCGCGGCACCGCTTCCGCGTCCCCCGCAGCCAATGAGGCCGATCTTGAAGGCCCGGGCAGGGCGGGCGGACAGGGGTATGTTGAAGCCGACAACCGCGCTGCCGGCGGCCGCCCCCTTCATGAACCCGCGACGAGATACGTCAGGTTTGCTCTTTTTACTCACAGAATCCTCCTTTTAAAGCTGGTTGGCCGCTTCATTCAGACTAGCGAACCTACACCGTAACGGGAAGCGCCGTTGTAATCAAGGAGGGTATAGAGCGTGGATTTCCAATGGAATGCCCAATCGTTGAGTGTATTGTTAGTAGCAAGGTGATCGTTCAAGGCTCTCCCGGGGGAGGCCTGCGTTGTTGATCGCGAACTTCTACAGGGGCCGCAGCAAAATGAATCGTTTTAAAATCCTCTGCCTTCTTGGGTCGTTGGCGCTCGGCGCCTCAACTCTCCATGCGAGGCCTGTCGACAAGTCCAGGTTCCTTCAGTTCCAGGACCGGGGCAAAGAGACGGGCGAGCTGAAGACCTCGATCGTCACCTACCGTAACAAGGAAGGTGTTGAGGTCTCTCTGATCTCCGCCGTTCATGTCGGGGATAAAAAATACTATGACGACCTGGAAGCCGATTTCCGCCGTTACGACGCGCTTCTCTATGAAATGATCAAGCCTGAGGGAGTCAGCCCCTCCTCGCGCGGCAAGGAAGAAGGCGGGAGCATCATCAGCATTTTTCAGAGGGGAATGAAGACGGCCCTCGATCTCGAGTTCCAGCTCGATGGCATCGACTATACCAGGCCGAATTTCGTTCATGCGGACATGGATCCGGCTACTTTCTTCCGTCTTCAGAAAAAGAAGGGGGAGGGTTTTATCTCGCTCATGCTCAAGTCGATGCAGGCTGAAATGAAGCGTCAGAAGGAGGGGAAGGGAAAGCCTCCCGGGATTTTCGACCTGATCCGCGCCTTCACCAGTGAAGACTCGGCGAGATCACTCAAGTACCTTTTCGCGCGGCAAATGGAAGGTATGGAGGATCTCATGGCGGGATTCGAGGGAGATGGCGAATCGGTAATTGTGGGCGAGCGAAATAAAGTCGCCGTCAGGGTCCTTGAGAAAGAGATCAAGGCCGGCAAAAAAAAGATCGGCATCTTCTACGGAGCGGCCCATATGCCGGATATGGAGGAGCGCCTTGTTAAGGAGCTTGGATTTGCCCAGGTCGGCAAGGAGAGATGGCTTGTCGCCTGGGATATCAGCAAAAAGAAAGCTCCCGGAAAGTCCCCCCGGGAATCCCGGCGGGAACGTCTTTGAGAAGAAGGCCGCAAGCTCAGCTTGCCGGAAGCTTCGCCTGTATTCTTGTGATGGCCTCCTGGATTCTCTCTCGCTCTCCAAAGGCGCTCAGCCGGAAGTAGCCCTCCCCTGATGGCCCGAAGCCCGAGCCCGGGGTACCGACAACATGGGTGGAGTCGAGCAGGAGGTCGAAGAATTCCCAGGACGTTGCGTTGCCGGGAACTCGAAGCCAGCTGTAGGGGGAGTGTATGCCGCCATGTACTGAGTACCCGGCAGCCTGGAGCCCTTCCCTGATAATCCTGGCATTCTCCATGTAGAATTCGATCAGGCTGAGCACCTGCGCCTTTCCCTCTTCGGTGTAGACGCCGGCCGCCGCTCGCTGCACAGGGTAAGAGACCCCATTGAACTTGGTGGAATGCCTCCTGCTCCAGAGTTCATGGATGGAGACGTCCTCCCCGGCGGAATTTTTCCCGGTCAATTCACGAGGAACGACAATGAATGCGCACCGAGTGCCTGTAAAACCGGCGGTTTTTGAGAAGCTCCGGAACTCGATCGCCACATCTCTGGCGCCGTCAATCTCATAGATGGACCGGGGAAGGCCCGGGTCGCTGATGTAGGCCTCGTAGGCGGCATCGTAGAGGATGGTGGCGCCGCAATCTTTCGCGTACGCGACCCAGGCCGCCAGTTGTTCCCGGGTGGCTACTGTTCCTGTCGGGTTGTTGGGCGAGCAGAGGTAGACCAGGTCGACCGCTGCATCCGGAAGCTCGGGCTGGAACCCATTTTCCTCGGTGCAGGGCATATAGAGGATGTTTTCATAACAGCCGCGGTCATCGGAAGGCCCCGTGCGGCCAGCCATGACGTTGGTGTCGATGTAGACCGGGTAGACCGGGTCAGCCACGGCCACCCTGCAGTCGACAGAGAAAATCTCCTGGATGTTGCCGCAGTCGCACTTGGCTCCATCTGAAACAAAGATCTCATCCGGGTCGATCGCCACGCCTCTCGAGGCATAATCATTCGCCGCGATGAGCTCGCGCAGAAAGAGATGGCCCTGCTCGGGCCCGTAACCCCTGAAGGTCTCTACGGAGGCCATCTCGGCTACGCCATCCTGGAACGCCTCGATGACGGCTGGGGGAAGAGGCCTGGTGACGTCTCCGATGCCAAGCTTGATCAGGTCGGCCTCAGCGTTCTCCTGTGAAAACGCCTGGACCCTCCTGGCGATTTCCGGGAACAGGTAGCCGGCGGAGAGTTTCTGGTAGTGATCGTTGATTCGTGCCATAGGGGCAGAAGTGTACCGAAACCCAATGCTCGGAGGCAATGTTCTGCTTGACAACTCCTAGCCGGCGAGGCGAAAAAGACCGAGGGTAACCCCGCCGCATCCTATAGAGGGCCGCATGTCACTGATCGATTATATCGTCCTGGTTGTTTACTTCCTTTCCATGGCAGCCATCGGCGTCTGGTGCATGAAGAAGGTGAAGCACCAGGAAGATCTTTTCCTTGGCGGAAGAACTTTCGGGAAGCTCTTTCAGACCTTCGCAGCCTTCGGGGCCGGCACAGGCGCCAATGATCCTGTAAACGTCGGCAGGAACACCTATACGAGCGGCTTCAGCGGAATCTGGAGCGTTCTATTCTGGCTCCTCGTGACCCCGTTCTACTGGATCTTCGCGGTCTGGTATCGACGTATGCGGCATCTGACGATCGGGGACTGGTTTGTGGAGAGGTATGAAAGCAGGGCTCTCGGGGC
>CAJWMA010000183.1 GCA_913042995.1 uncultured bacterium
CACCGGTCGTTTTATCAGGGACAGCCGCCCCCTGCAGTTCGAGTCTCATGTTCTCGTGGTCCTCGATGGTGAGAACGGCTACCTGCTCAGAAAATCAGGCAGGCTGACCGAGCTCGATTTCAAGGGGGCCGCATCCTGGCTTCGAGCCCTTCGGCGCGGCCGTTTCCAGAGAGTCAGCAAGCGCAGCATGACGAAGCTCTACAAGGTTTTCGAGCGCTCAACGACTCTTCCGCCGCTCAGGACACCTCCTAACCTGGGTATCGGCCTGGTGCAGGACGCTCGTCCCCGTCCCGAGCTTAAGCTCGACAGCGGCTCGCAGGATATCGTTGGCGAGGTCAGCTTCCGTTACGGAGAGGTTGACAGCGTTCGGGCCGCCCGTCCGGGGCGGTGTTTCTTCTCTTCGAGAACGAAGAACGTGGTGGTTCGAGATCTCGATATCGAGGGTTCCCAGGCGATTCACCTGATGGAATTAGGCTTCCTCTACAACCCGGAAAACCATCAGTTTACCCTGACCGCCGATCGCCTTCCGAATGTCGCCCCCGAGCTCTTTGAGCGCGGCTGGGCCATCACCGGCAAGGGTGTTCCCTTCCGTCCGCCTACGGACATGGAGGTGGAGACCATCACGAAACCCGACCGGATCGAGCTCTCCGTCACGGTTCATTTTGATGACCAGGAGGTTGGCCTGCCCGCCCTGCTTGGCGCTATTCATGATGACACTCGCTGGATCCCGCTGGGAAGAGGAGAGGTAGGAGTGCTTCCCTTTGAGTGGCTGGAGCAGAATGCCGCCTGGCTGGAGCTTGGAGAACTGCGCGGCGATAAGTTGATCTTCAAGAAGAACCAGTCCCCGGTGGTTGACGCACTGCTGAGGGAGAATATCAAGAATAAGCTGGATGACGGCTTCAAGGCGGAGCGTGAGCGCCTGGCCGGCTTCAAGGGCATCGAGCCCTGCGAACCCTCCGAGGATTTCAAGGGCGAGCTGCGCGGTTACCAGAAGGTTGGGCTGGGGTGGCTGCGCTTCCTGGATCAGATGGGATGGGGAGGCTGCCTGGCCGACGATATGGGCCTGGGAAAGACGGCCCAGGCCCTGGCTCTGCTCGACCTGCTCAAGAAAGAGGGCCGCGAGGGACCCAGCATAGTGGTCTGCCCCAAGTCATTGATCTTCAACTGGCTGCGTGAGATCAAGAAGTTTACGCCCCATCTCAAGGGGGTCTCCTATACCGGTCCGAAGCGTTCCGCGCTGCTCGAAAAGCTTGATGAGTACGACATTATCCTCACCACCTACGGAACCTTGCGCCGCGACATCGACAAGCTGGTAAAAGAGAACTTCTTATACGCGATTCTCGACGAGGGCCAGGCGATCAAGAATCCCGAATCGCAGAGCGCCAAGTCGTCATTTTTATTGCAGGCTGAGAGGCGGATCATCCTCAGTGGTACCCCGGTGGAGAACCACCTTGGCGAGCTGTGGTCGCTGTATAATTTTCTCAATCCGGGAATGCTCGGCTCCGCCGAATCTTTCAAATCGCGTTTCGGTTCCGGTATCGATGCCGACTCGATCAGTCTCAAGAGACTGCAGAAGACCTTGCGGCCTTTTATCCTGCGGCGCAGGAAGGAGGAGGTCGCCACCGACCTGCCGGAGAAAATCGAGGAGACCATCACCTGCGAGATGGAGCCCGAGCAGAAGAAGGTCTACAACAAGATCAAGCGGGCGGCGAAAACCAACATTTTCTCCAAGGTCGCGCAGCAGGGCATGGGGCGGTCGAAGCTCCACATCCTGGAGGCGCTCCTGCGTTTGCGCCAGGCCGCCTGCCATCCCGCGCTGATCGGCGACGAGTACCTCGACCACAACTCGGGCAAGTTCAAGGTGCTCCTGTCGATGCTGAACGAGGTAGAAGACGAGGGTCACAAGGTTCTTATCTTCTCGCAGTTCACCTCGCTGCTGGCGCTTTTGCGCAAGCAGCTTGACGAGCAGGGAAAAGTCTACGAGTACCTTGATGGCAAGACCACCAACCGGGAAGGCCGGGTCGATCACTTCCAGAATGATCCGAATGTGAAATTCTTTCTCATCAGCCTCAAAGCCGGCGGTGTAGGTCTCAACCTCACGGCCGCCGACTATGTCTTTATCCTCGACCCCTGGTGGAATCCGGCGGTAGAAGCCCAGGCGATCGACAGGGCTCACCGGATCGGGCAGGACAAGAAGGTCTTCGCCTACAGGTTTGTTTCCGGCGAGTCGATCGAGGAGAGAATCGCCGATCTCCAGGAGTCAAAGCGCAAGCTGGCAGACTCCATCGTCACCGGTTCTGACAGCCTGGTTGGCGACATGACCAAGGATGACCTGGAATACCTCTTCAAGTAAGAGGGGGGACGGTCTTGATTTGTCCTGGGGAGCCAGGCGGCCGATTCGTTCTTTTAGCGGATAGAGGCCCCTTTTCGGCGATTAACTTCAGGGTTATAGGAATAAGGCTTTGACGCATCGTCGCTGTCTGTGTAGGATCCCGTTCAACCACGAGGGTGAGAGAGCAGAACGAGGTAAGGCCTCCAGAAGATCTGGTCTTTGTATGATCTGTTTCGAGAGCCTGCCTTTCTTCGAGTATTAAGTGGTGGTACACCAGCGCTTCCCGAGGTTGGAGGTTTGAACTCCGACCTGCTTCGTATGGAGCTGTGCGCCAAAGGGCCTTCTCAACCAAGTGGTCGCCCTGGCGGAGGGGAAGTGAAGAGACTGGTGGTAAAAAGAAAAGCCGAGGTCCCGACGGGGTCTTGGTTTTTCTTGTGTCCGGTCGGAAGCCGCCGTCGCCTTTCAGCCCTCGGCGAGGGCCTCGCGCAGCTCCTGCAGGCTTACGTGGTGCGTGCCTACACGGCCGATGGCGATGGAGGCGCACCGGCTGGCGGCCCACGCGGCTGAATGGAGATCCCAGCCCGAGAGTCTTCCCAGCAGCACGGTGGAAGAGACGGCATCTCCCGCGCCTGTGACATCGAGGACCTCGCGGGCGTGGGTAGGAAGGAGGACGGCTTCAGCCTCGCCTCGGCCGAGCGCCGCCATGCCGTCAGGGCCGAGGGTGAGGAGCACCTCGTCGTGTGACCCCAGCCGGCGTAATTGCCCGGCCAGTTCAACGTGGGAGAGCTCCCCGGATGTTTTCTGGATGGCGCCCATCGCCTCCTGGTCATTGGGGATGACCAGGTCAAAGTTCTGAAATTCCGCCAGACGCTCACGAGAGCTTCCCTGCAGGAAGATGTTGTGTTCGGTAGCCAGCGCCGTCAGCCGGTCGAGGATGCGTTTAGTGACCAGGTGGTCGACCTGGTCGAGCACGATGATTCCGTCGAGCCTGGCGGCTCTCTCTTCGATAGAGGCCAGCACGCGGTCCTCGATGGAGCTGCAGATGGGCGCGTCGGGGAGCACATCCATTCTCAGGATCTCCCGTGAGGGGGCGCTCTCGACCCGGGCGCGGATCTTGGTATAGGTCAGGGTCGGCTTCGAGGGCTGGCGAATGACCGCGCCGGTGTCGATACCTTTTTCTTCCATCTGGCTGAGGAGGTCATCTCCAGCGGTGTCTTCGCCGACAAGGCTGACCAGGGAGACCGAGGCTCCCAGGTTTCTCAGGGAGCAGGCGAGGTTGCCGGCGGCTCCCGGTGTTCCCACACGGGAATCGAGCCTCACCACAGGGATGGGGCCCTCTTTCGAGATCTCGAACATCTCGCCTTCGAGGTAGATATCGAGGAAGAGGTCGCCAAGCACGAGGACGTGCAGGCTGGAGAAATCATCGAGCGACGCGCCCAGCTGTACTGGAGAGAGGGGGGGCTCCATTCAGCGCTCCTGGTATTCTTCCGGCGCGGAGCCGGTGCGGCTTACCTGCAGAAGACTCAGCAGGGTGCTTGCCCAGTAGATCGCGCGCTGGACCCTGTCGGCTTCCTCTTCGGCCGGATTGTGGTCGGTGATCGAGACGATGGTGTCCTCTCCCTCGGTTTCGGTGAGGCCCCATTCTATGCGGCTCGCCGGGCCATCCTTCCAGTGCCAGTCGTTCTCCAGCCGCTGAGGGGGCTCCAGGCTGATCACCTCACGGCTTGCCGGACCGCAGCCCTCAGGCGGCTCCTCCCCATTCTCTGGTGACATCGCTAACGGGCACGGCGGCCACCAACGCTGGACTTCGGCCGGGTCAAAGAGCTTGCTCCAGACCAGCCAGGCGTAGGTTGGAATCGAGGCCTCGAATCGTTGTGGAGATTTCGCGGCAGCCTTCGCGTAGTCGAGGCGGAGCTCGGGAGCGCCGTCCTCGATGAAGGTGCGCAGGGTCGGCAGAGCGGTCCACCACCAGTTCGGCTGGCTGTCGCTGGAGGCCCAGACCGGACAGCGCTCGGCGCTCTGGGTGACGATGAGCTCGGTCTGCTCGAGGTTCGATTCCAGCTCGTAGAGCACGGAGGTTTCAACCTCATCTATAAACCAGCGGTATTCCAGGCGGGACAAATCTTCAATGTCGAGGATCTCGAAATTACCTTCCGTTTCTCCCGTCGGGTAGACGGTCTTTCCGCTGAAGGAATAGATGCCTCCCGGGCGCAGGTCCAGCGTTGCCTCATCGCACCACCAGGCGGTCAACTCCCCGGGCTCGGTCAGGGCGCTCCAGACCCGCTCGGGGGGGAAGAGGATCTTTTCCCGGCGGCGGATCTCCCAGGCGCCGCGGCGTTTTTTCGAAAGGTTTGAGACTTGGATCATCGGCATGGCATCAACGAGCCTTCGTTTCCGGAGACAATCTTCGGCCGGCATAACCTGTTTCAGCCGGCCTGGCAGGCATCATCCTCCGTCCCGATTGGGATCCTGTCGAGTCTTTCTTTCCGGGCGAGGCCGCTCAGGTTTCTTTCTTGCCCGCCGTATCCACTTCACCGCCGCCGGGATTCTTGCCCCGGGGCTTGAGCGCGCGCGCCAGGGCCGCCATCAGGAGTGACGCCGCGGCGAAACAGGCGGCCACGGTGAAGACCGTCTTCAATCCGCTGCCTTCGCTGATCCAGCCGCTGAGAGCCGTTCCGGAGCCCATGCCGGCGCCGAAGGTGAGGATGAACTTCAGGCCGTAGATTCTCCCCCGCATACCGGGAGCGGTGTAGCGGGCGAGCAGGGTGTTTTCCACTGGCTGTACCGCGAACATGAAGAAGGCCATCGCGCTGGCGCCGATCAGCAGCCGCACACCGTCGAGCATTCCGCTCAGGTAGATGAGCGGAACGGTGCCCGCGAGGATGATGACGTAGAGGCCGCGGCCCTCACGGTTCTCCATCCAGTGGCCGGCGGCCACCTGTCCGAGGCCTCCGATGAAGAAGACCATGAACGGCAGATAGCCTTCTCCAACGATGCCTCCCAGCAGCGTGGAATTGCCGGCCCCGGCGGCGAGCCGATCCGGCAGCATGGTGATGATCAGGCTGTAGTAGATGCCGCCAAAGAGCATCGCGGTCAGCAGCAGGCCTACGATCGATCGACCTCCGCCCGGCGCGCGGTTCTCCTCGTCGGCCGCATCGATGGTTCTTTTCCCTCCCGTGTTGGAATATCCCAGCAGGAACGCCAGCACGACCATCGGGACGGCGAGGCCAATGAAGGCCCAGCGCCAGTCTCCCGTCCACTGGGTCAGCTGCCTGGCGGCCAGGGGGCTCAGGGCGGTCCCAAGGCTGCCAAAGAGGCCGTTGATGCCCATCGCCTTCGCCGGTCTGCTGATCCCCTTGGAGATCAGCGACAGGCCGACGGGATGGTAGATGCTGGTGCCCAGCCCGATGAGGGCGAAGCCGGCGGCGAGCTGCCAGGTGTCGCTGGCGAATCCCGTGACCACTCCGCCTCCGGCGGACAGGAGGAAGAAGGCTACCAGCAGAGGCTTCTCGCCATAGCGGTCGCTCAGCCAGCCGGCGGGTATGGCGCCGACGCCGAAGAGCACCAGGCTGATCGAGGCCAGCGAGGTCAGCTCCTCGGCGCCCAGGCCATCGAAGGAGCTCCTGATCTCAGGCTGGATGGCCGTGAAGAGGTGGATGTAGACATGCGTCATCGCGTGCCCGATGCACGTGAAGAGCAGGATGTTGCGTTGGATCTTCTTGTCGCTGTCCATTTTGTTCGCTCAGAATTTCTCCAGGTAGGCGACGAGATCGGCGATGGATAGAGGCTCCAGCCCGGAGAGGAGTCCCGCGGGCATCAGCGATAGCGCCCGCGTTCTCGACTCGATAATCGCCGAAGGATCCAGTCGTCGGTAGCGTCCTTGCCGGGTGATGGTCACCAGAGCGTTACGGGCGGAGTAGACCTGGCGACCCTGGACCACCTCGCCTTTTTTCAGGATATATTCCGTCAGGTAGTAGCGTTTCGCCACCAGCTTGTCGGGCAGGATGATCTCGGTGAGGAGGGCTTTTCTCCCCAGCCGCCGCGCGGCTCCGCGCAGGTCGGGACCCACTCGCTGTCCTCCGCCATCGAGATGGTGG
This sequence comes from uncultured bacterium, assembly GCA_913042995.1. Lineage (GTDB taxonomy): Bacteria > Planctomycetota > UBA8108 > UBA8108 > UBA8108 > UBA8108. The sequence continues at coordinate 6,430 of CAJWMA010000183.1, forward strand.
CAGCTGCCGCAGGAGCGGGCTTCGAAGACCTTCCTGCCGCGTCCGGCGTCGCCGGATTTCCAGGGGACGGTGGAGAGGAGCTCTTGAACGAGCTTATCTCCGGCGAGCTGGCCCGCGAGGAGCTCATCGAGCTCATCTTTTCGCTCCGGGAGGGCTTTTTCGATCCACTCCCGCCAGCAATCGAGAGCCGCTCCCTGGCTCTTTTTCATGCCGGCGCGGTAGCCGCAGTCTGAGTCCGTGAGTTTTTCGAGCCGCTGAGCCAGCTTGTCGCGTAGACCCAGGTGGCCCGGGTCGGAGTCGGCGAGATGGATCCAGCGCACCAGCTCAAACGCCTCGGCGGTCGGTTTGGCGGGTTTTTCCAGCCGCTCGAGACCCTTCAGGGCTGTCGATACGAGCAGCAGGTCGTCGCCGCGGAGCGCGTCGAGGAAGAGCCCGCGGTCCTTGGGCTCGGGAGCGCGGGAGAGACCATCAAGGGCCCGGCCGTGCAGAGCTCTCCGCCCGGCGAGCTTTCTGAGAAGGTCCTGGACCGTGTCTTGGTCCTTTTTGTTCGATTGGGTGTTGAGATAGTCGAGGATCTTGCCGATGGAGGGGGCGTCTTTCGGAAGGGGTTTTTTCAGCAGGATGGCGGCGGCCCTGACGCGCGTTTCCTTTGCGCCCCCGGCGATCATGCCGAGATGCTCGGGGTCGCCAAAGCGGGGATCGGCCACGATGGCCGCTCCAAGCTCCCGGTGACGGCGCAGTAAACGCTCCCAGATCGCTCGCGCGTAGGTATTCCACTTGTTGTCCCGGCCGACTCCTTGTGCGCGGATCTTGGCGGGCAGGTCGAGGCCGATGCCAGCGACCTTGCGTATCGTTTCAGCGGACCACTCACCTTTCAGCCTTGCCAGGCACCAGAGCAGGAACATGTCGTCCGCGGCGGGGGAGCTGGCTGCGGTGTCGGCGGCCATGCGCGCCGCGAGCCA